>JAVJQK010000013.1 GCA_040218145.1 Sandaracinaceae bacterium
CCTCGTCTCTCGGGCGGGACGACCCGTCTCTCGGCCCGTGTCTCCTCGAAAATGCTGAAGCATTTCCTCGTCGCCCCGAACCGAGAACCGGGCCGTCGCGCTCCGAGATCCTTCGGGCTCGGTACTTCAACGGCCTGCTGAGCCCCGTTCGCCGTTTTCTTGCGCTTCAGGGCGAAGCCCTGCTAATAGCGGTCAGATCCGCGGGGCTGAACACCGATCCAGTCTCGCGCGACGGGAGTAGGGGATTTGGGGCGACGACGCGCAGCTGCTGCCGATGATCAGCTCGACCTCTTCGCCCTGCTGAACCTGACGGAAAACGGAGAGCCGCCGCCCATGAGCTTCGTGGACGCCTCGCTCGCGGAAGAGACCCGCAAGCGGTACCTGAACTACGCACTCAGCGTCATCACCAGCCGCGCGCTCCCCGATGCGCGTGACGGCCTCAAGCCGGTCCAGCGTCGCATCCTCTACACGATGCAAAAGGACCTGCATCTCCGCCCCGACGGCCGCTACATGAAGAGCGCCCGCGTGGTCGGTGAGGTGATGGGCAAGTACCACCCGCACGGCGACACCGCGATCTACGACGCGCTCGCCCGCATGGCGCAGGACTTCACCATGCGCGCGCCGCTCGTCGACGGCCGCGGCAACTTCGGCTCGCCCGACGGCGACTCGCCGGCCGCGATGCGTTACACGGAGTGCAAGCTCGCGCCGATGAGCGAGGAGCTGCTGCGCGAGATCGGCCAGCAGACCGTCCCGTTCCGGCCCACCTACGACGGCCAGCTCTTCGAGCCGGTCGTGCTGCCCGCGCGCTTCCCCAACCTGCTGGTCAACGGCAGCCAGGGCATCGCGGTCGGCATGGCCACGTCGATCCCGCCGCACAACCTCGGCGAGGTGATCGACGCGCTGGTCGCGCTCATCGACGACGACAGCCTCGGCATCGTGCAGCTGATGAAGCACATCCGCGGGCCGGACTTCCCGACGGGCGGGCAGGTCGTGAGCACCAAGGTCGAGCTCCGCGAGGTCTACGAGGCGGGCAGCGGCTCGCTGAAGCTGCGCGGCGAGTGGAAAGAGGAGACGTCGAAGAAGAAGCGCGAGAACCCGCGCCTCATCATCACGTCGATCCCGTACTCCGTCGTCCGCAGCACGCTCGTCGAGAAGATCGCCGAGATCATCATCAACAAGAAGCTGCCGCACCTGCTCGACGTGCGCGACGAGAGCACCGAAGAGACGCGCGTGGTGCTGGAGATCAAGAAGGGCGCCGACCCCGCGCTCGTCATGGCGTACCTCTACAAGCACACCCCGCTGCAGACGAACGTCACCCTCAACTTCACCTGCCTCGTCCCGACCGATCAGCCCGAGATCGCCGCGCCGGCGAAGCTCGGCCTGAAGGAGCTGCTCCGGGTCTTCCTCGACTTCCGCATGGAGGTCGTGACCAAGCGGCTCGAGTTCGAGCTGAACAAGCTCCTCGAGCGCATCCACATCCTCGAGGGCTTCATCACGGTCTTCGACGCGCTCGACGAGACCATCCGCATCATCCGGCGCAGCGACGGTCGCGCCGACGCGGCCAAGAAGATCATCGAGCGCTTCGAGCTGAGCGAGCTCCAGACGAACGCCATCCTCGAGCTGCGGCTCTACAAGCTCGCGAAGCTCGAGATCCTCGTCATCCGGCAGGAGCTCGAGGAGAAGCGGGCCGAGGCGGAGCGCATCGAGAAGCTGCTCAGCGACCGCGGCGCGCGCTGGAAGCTCATCCGCGCGGAGCTGCTCGAGCTCAAGAACGACTTCGCCGATCGCCGCCAGACCAAGGTCAGCGGCTCGGTGGACGAGCCCGAGTACGACGCGGAGGCCTTCATCGTCGACGAGGACCAGGTGGTCCTCATCACGCACCAGGGCTGGATCAAGCGCCAGGGGAGGGTGACGGACATCTCCTCGACCCGGACGCGCGAGGGCGACGCGGTGATGGACGCGACCGCTGGCTCGACCAAGGCGTCGGTGGCCTTCTTCAGCAGCCTCGGCAGCTGCTACGTGTGCCGCATCGTCGACATCCCGGCGACCACCGGCTACGGCGACCCGATCCAGAAGCTCTTCAAGCTCGCGGACGGCGAGCGCATCGTGAAGATGGTGGGCTTCGATCCGCGGCTCCTCGAGGTCCCGGAGCTGGACCCGGACTCGCTCGAGCCGGATCCGCCCTACGCCATCGCGGTCACGCGCGGCGGGATGACGTCGCGCTTCTCGCTGCGCGCGCATCGGGATCCGAGCACCCGCAACGGGCGGAAGTACATGCGCCTCAACAAGGGTGACGAGATCGTGATGGTGGACCTGTCGGACGACACGATGAAGGTGGCGTGCGCGACCAAGAAGGGCCACGCGCTGCTCACCACCGATGACGAGGTGCCGGTGCTCAACGGGCCCGGCAAGGGCGTCAAGCTCATCAAGCTGGCCAAGGGCGACGAGGTCGTCGGCGCGGCGGTGATGAGCGACTCGACCGAGCCGCTCATCGTCGAGAACGCCAACGGCAAGCAGTTCGAGATCACTGTGTGGCGCACGGTCGTCGCGCGCGGCGGCAAGGGCCAGCAGCTCTTCAAGCGCGGGACGCTCGAGCGACAGGTCCCACGCGAGCCGGTCGTGCCCGAGCTGAGCGGAGGGGAGTGAGGCGATGGCTGGTTACACGTCGCAAGAGATCACCGTCCTCGAGGGCCTCGAGCCGGTGCGTCAGCGCCCCGCGATGTACATCGGGGACACGGCGAAGAACGGCTATCACCACCTGCTCTGGGAGGTCGTCGACAACTCGGTCGACGAGGCCATCAACGGGCACGCCAACACCATCGAGGTCCACCTCGACAAGGACCACAGGGGCGCGACCGTCATCGACAACGGCCGCGGCATCCCGGTCGACGTCCACAAGAAGTACAAGAAGTCGGCCCTCGAGCTGATCCTCACCACGCTGCACGCGGGCGGGAAATTCGGCCACAAGAACTACGCGGTGAGCGGCGGCCTGCACGGCGTCGGCTCCTCGGTCGTCAACGCGCTCAGCGTGGAGATGACGGCCGACATCTTCCGCGACCAGCAGCACTACCAGCAGGTCTACTCGCGCGGGAAGCCCAAGGGCAAGGTCAAGAAGGTTGGCGCGACGCGTGGCAAGCGCGGCACCACCATCCACTTCCGGCCGGACCCCGAGATCTTCGGCAAGAAGCTCACCTACGACGTCGACGTCGTGAAGAAGCGGCTCGAGGCCAAGAGCTACCTGCACAAGGGGCTCAAGGTCGTCTTCAAGGACGAGAAGTCCGGCGAGCGCATCGAGTTCCATCACCCCGGCGGCATCGTCGAGTACCTCGGTCACCTGGTGGAGGAGCGCGGCAAGCGGGCCATCGCGCCCGAGGCGTTCGTGCTCGACAAGGACGACGACCACCCGCGCATCGAGCTGGCGCTGACGTGGACCGAGGCGCCCGAGGAGCGGCTGCTCACCTACGCCAACGGCATCCCGACGGGCTCGGGCGGCACGCACGAGGCGGGGCTGAAGTCGGCGCTGAACCGCGCCGTCCGCGGCTTCATGAAGACGAAGGGCATCAACCCCAAGGGCGTGACCATCTCCGCGGAGGACATCCGCGAGGGCGTCATCGCGCTGCTGAGCGTCTACGTCCGCGACCCGCAGTTCCAGGGGCAGACGAAGGACCGGCTCAACAACCCCGAGGTCGCCTCCCCGGTCGAGACCGCCATCCGCAACGCGCTCGAGCACTGGCTGCTCGACAACTCCAGCGTCGGCGAGGCCATCGTCGCGCGCATCGTCACCGCGGCGCGCGCCCGCGAGGCGAGCCGCGCGGCCATCCAGCAGGTCAAGCGCAAGACCGCGGTCAGCCACCGGCTGAACCTGCCCGGCAAGCTCGCCGACTGCTCGAGCACGAGCCCCGAGGACAGCGAGCTGTTCCTGGTCGAGGGTGACTCCGCGGGCGGCAACGCCAAGCGCGCGCGCGACCGGAAGACGCAGGCCATCCTCCCGCTCCGAGGCAAGGTGCTCAACGCCGAGCGCGCGAGCGCGAAGCAGGTCCTGAGCAACAAGGAGCTGAGCGACATCGTCAGCGCCCTCGGCTGCGGCATGGGCAAGGCCTTCGACGTCAAGAAGCTTCGCTACGGGAAGATCTTCCTGCTGATGGACGCCGACAGCGACGGCCATCACATCGCCACGCTCCTCCTGACCTTCTTCTACCGGATGCTGCCGGAGCTCATCCGCGAGGGGCACATCTTCCTCGCGCTGCCGCCGCTCTTCCGGATCGACGCGGGCAAGGACACCCACTGGGCGCTCGACGAGGACGATCGCGACCGGATCCTCGCGGAGCTGCCCGGGAACGTGAAGCCCAAGATCAGCCGCTTCAAGGGGCTGGGCGAGATGAACCCGGACGAGCTGAAGGAGACCACGCTCGACAAGAAGCGCCGCCGGGCGCTGCGCGTGGTGATCGACGAGGAGCTGCTGACCGACCAGACCATCAACGACCTGATGGGCAAGGACGCGGCGCCCCGCTACGAGCTGATCATGGAGCACGCGCCGAAGGCCGAAGCCGAAGCGCTCGACGTCTGAGCCTGCGCCCCCGAACGGCGTCGGCCCGTCGTGGGCCGGTGCATCCCCGACCCTGGCGCGTACCTCGCCCATAGGCACACGGGACGAACGCCGGATTGGGGGGATCATGGCGATGAGATGGACGCGCCGCGTGCTCGCGGCTGCGCTGGTGTTTGGCTCCGCCCTGATGGGGTGCGGGTTGGGGTAGACCGGGCGGTCGTCGGGCCGCCGAATCATCGGGCGCCGTGGCGGGAGGGGCTGCCATGGCGCTCCTTCCTTTTCCGAGGGGACCCAGGGCGGACCGAGCGTGAGTGGGCGCCGCAAACGCGGTAAGACGGCGCCCATGAGCGAAGAGCGGAAGGTGGCGGTCGTCACCGGGGCGAGCCGCGGCGTGGGCAAGGGCGTCGCCCTCGCCCTCGGCGACGCGGGCATGCGGGTGTACGTGACCGGGCGGACCCTCGAGGGGGAGCTGTCCTTGCGCGCGACCGCGGACGAGATCGACCGGCGGGGCGGCCAGGGCGTCGCCGTGCAGGTCGACCACGCGGACGACGCGGCGGTCGAGACGCTGTTCGGGCGGGTGCGGGACGAAGCGGGGCGGCTCGACGTGCTCGTGAACAACGTCTTCACGATCCCGAAGGAGCGCATGTGGGGCGTCCCGTTCTGGGAGCAGCCCATCCACATGTGGGATCAGATGCACACCATCGGCCTGCGCTCGCACTACGTGGCGAGCGTCTTCGCCGCGCCGCTGATGGTCGAGGCGGGGCGCGGGCTGATCGCCAACGTCTCCTCCTTCGCGGGGGCCGGCTTCCAGCTCAACGTGGCCTACGGCGTGGGCAAGGCGGGCGTGGACCGCCTCGCCGCGGACATGGCGCACGATCTCTCGCCGCACGGCGTGGCGAGCGTGAGCCTCTGGCCGGGCATCGTGCGCACCGAGTGGGTGATGGGCCAGGACGAGCTGCCCTTCTCCACCGAGGTGAGCGAGTCGGCCGAATTCACCGGGCGGGCCGTGGCCGCGCTCTCGGCCGATCCGCACGTGATGGGCAAGAGCGGCGAGGTCCTCGTCGTCGCGGAGCTCGCATCGGAGTACGGTTTCACGGACGTCGACGGCGCGCGGCCGCCCTCGCTGAGGGAGCTGGCGCGCGCCCGGGCCAAAGCACGGAAGAAGGAGCGAGGATGACCGACCTGGTGGAGCGCGCGCGGACCCTGGCGCCCAAGCTCGCGGAGCGGAGCGCGGAGATCGAGGCGGCGCGCCGGGTGCCGGCGGACGTGAGCGACGAGCTCGGCGGGCACGGCTTCTACCGCATGCTCGTCCCGGCGAAGCTCGGCGGCGGCGAGGTCCACCCGCGGGTCTTCGCCTCCGCGCTCGAGGAGCTCGCGCGCGGAGACGCGGCGGCGGCGTGGGTCGTGATGACCGGCTCCACCACCGGGCTCTTGCTCGCGTACCTGGAGGAGGCCGCGGCGCGGGAGATCCTCGAGACCCGCCCCGGCGCGGCGCTGGCTGGGGTCTTCGCCCCGACCGGCCGCGCGACGCCGGACGGGCAGGGCTACCGCGTGACCGGGCGCTGGGCGTACGGGAGCGGCTGCGAGAACGCGGAGTGGCGCATGGGCGGCTGCCTCGTGTTCGACGGAGGCGCGCCGCGCACGCTCCCGAACGGGGCGCCCGAGATCCGCTCCTGCTTCTTCCGCGCCGACGAGTCGCGCGTGGTCGACACCTGGAGCGTCAGCGGCCTGCGGGGCACGGGCAGCCACGATCTGGTGGTCGAGGACGTCTCCGTGGCGCACAGCTGCTGCGTGCTCGCGGACGCGCCGAAGCACGAGGGCGCGCTCTATCGCTTCCCGGTCTTCGGCCTGTTGAGCACGGGGGTGACCGCGGTCGGCCTCGGCATCGCGCGCGCCGCGCTCGATCGCGTCATGGAGATGGCCCGGACCAAGCGCTCGCGGGGCGGGAAGAAGACCATGGCGGACGGCGAGCTGGTGCAGGTCACGCTCGCGGGGGCCGAGGGAGAGCTCCGCGCGGCCCGCGCGCTCGTGCACGCGACGCTGGACGAGGTGTGGGAGACGGCGGCCCGCGGCGACGCGCTCTCGGACCTCGATCGGGCGCGGCTCCGGCTCGCGGCGACCCACGCGGCGCGCGCGTCGGCGAAGGTCGTGGACACCGTCTATCACCTCGCGGGCGGGGCCGCGATCTGGGACACGAGCCCGTTTCAGCGCCACTTCCGCGACGTGCACGTGATGACGCAGCACGTGATGGTGGGCGAGCAGACCCTCAAGCCCGTGGGCCGCGTCCTGCTCGGGCTGCCCACCGACACCAGCGTGCTCTAGCGCACGCGCGGCGCGTCAGCGGTGCTCGCAGGCGCCCTGGGCCAGCACGAGGCTCTCCATCGCCTCTCGGTAGAGCGCGCCCGCGCGCCGATCGTCCGGCGGCGGGGCCGAGGCCATCGACTCCGCCCGCTCGAGCGCGAGGTCGGGATCGCCGGCGATCGTGTCTCTCACCGCGCCGGCCGCCTGCCGCGGGCTGCCCGGCGCCAGGTGCGCCACGTAGCCGTTCCAGGCGTGCTCGGCCCGCAGCAGCTCGTCCTCGCACGGCGCCGACCAGGGCACGAGGAACGCGACGCCGGCCCCCACCAGCACGAGCGCGAGCACCGCCGCGACCGTCAGGCGGAGCCCGGGCCGGAGCTTCACGGGTGACTCACGTGTCTCCGAGAGAGATGACATGGCTAAAGACCCTCCCCGATCGACCGTAACGCCAGGGTGATGCATGGGCATCTTCACTCTCTGTGTGTCGCCATCGTGGTCCTGGCTCTGCCCGGGGTCGCGGCGGCCGACGAACCCTGGCTCCTCTCGTTCGAGGGCGATCTGACGGTCCCGGCGCTCGCGCCGACCGCGGATCGATTCGAGCCGGGGGCGGCTGCGTCCGTCGCGGTGCACCGCCCCTTCGGCGACGTCTTCCTCCTCGGGGCGCGGCTGCGTGCCGGGTTCCTCAGCGACGGACCCGCGCCTGGCGACGCCACGCTCGCGGATCCCGGCGTCGGGGACCTGTTCATGCTGGGGCTCTCGCTCCGCTTCCGGCCGCTCGCGCCCGCCATGCCCTCCGCGTCCCGCGGCACGGGGCTCTTCGTGGAGCTGGGCGGCGGCGGCGCGCTGACGGGAGGCCTCGTGCGCCCGACGGCCGAGGCCGCCATCGGCTGGGGCTTC
Organism: Sandaracinaceae bacterium; assembly: GCA_040218145.1. GTDB lineage: Bacteria > Myxococcota_A > Polyangia > Polyangiales > Sandaracinaceae > JAVJQK01. Next base: position 7,742 of record JAVJQK010000013.1, read on the forward strand.
GCCTGGGATGACGTGGACATCGGGCCCGTCGTGCGCTGGAGCACGGTCTTCGAGGTCGACAACCAGCTCGAGGATCGACCGGCCCACGTGCTGCTCTTCGGGGTCGAGCTGACCCTCTTCGACGCGCGCCCCGCGCCGCCCGAGCCCGCCCCGCCGCGCCCGCCGGGCGACCGCGACGGCGACGGCATCACCGACGACGTGGACGCCTGCACGGAGATCCCCGAGGACTTCGACGGCTTCGAGGACGAGGACGGCTGCCCCGAGGCGGACAACGACGCCGACGGGATCCCGGACGTCGACGACGCGTGCCCCATGGAGCCCGAGGATCTCGACGGCTGGCAGGACGAGGACGGCTGCCCGGACCGCGACAACGACGGCGACGGCTTCCTCGACGAGCGCGACGCGTGCCCGAACGAGGCCGAGGTGGTCAACGGCATCGAGGACCGCGACGGCTGCCCCGACGAGGGCCTCATCGTGATGCGCGACGACCGGATCGTGCTCGAGGAGCAGGTGCTCTTCGACTTCGCCCGGGCCCGGGTCAAGTCCCGCGCTCGCCCCGTCCTGCACGCCATCGTCGAGCTGTGCCGCCAGCACCCCGAGTGGGTCCAGCTGCGCATCGAGGGGCACACGGATCTGCGCGGCGGGCGGGCGTTCAACCAGCGCCTGAGCGAGCTGCGCGCCCAGCGCGTCCGCGAGCTCCTCGTCGACTACGGCGTCTCCGCCGAGATCATCGACGCGGTGGGCCACGGCGAGACGCAGCCGGCCGCCTGGGGCGAGTCGGAGGAGGTCCACCAGACGAACCGGCGCGTGGAGTTCGTCGTCATGCGGCGCCGCGAGCTGACCCCCGGTGAGCTGGCGGCCGAGGAGGCGGCGGCGGAGCGAGAGCGCGACGCGGTGCAGCAGCGTCGCGGGGATTCACCCCCGCCCGCGTCGGACGAAGGCGCCGAGGAGCGGGCCGCGGAGGAGCATGTCTCGGACGGGCTCGTCGCGGAGCTCGCGCAAGGAGGCGAGTCGTGAGAGCCACCGTACTGTCCACGCTGAGCGTGTTGATGCTCGCCGCGGGCTGCCAGAGCCCGGTCGTCGGCGCGGCCTGTCGCGGCGACCTCGCGCTCTGTGACGGCCTCTGCGTCGACCTCGAGCGCGACCCGCAGCACTGCGGCGCGTGCGGGACCCAGTGCGCCAGCGACCAGTCCTGCGTGCTGGGCGCGTGCGTCGGCCTCGCCCTCGATGGCGGCGGCGGCGACGCCAGCGGCGGCGACGCGGGCGTGATCGGCGACGGCTCGTTCGCGGACGCCGACGTCACGCCGCGGGACGGCGGACCGCGCGACGGCGGAGACGGTGGCGCCCCGCCCGAGGGCTGCGACGTGGGCGAGCTCGAGTGCGGCGCGATCTGCGTGCGCCCCGACTCGGACCCCGCGAACTGCGGCGGATGCGGGATCGCCTGCGCGATGGGTGACGTCTGCGCCGGCGGCGAGTGCACCGACGCGTGTCGGCTGCCGCGCATGACCTGCGACGACCGATGCATCGACACGCGCAGCGACCCCGATCACTGCGGCGGCTGCGACAACGCCTGCCCGTCGGGCGTGTGCATGGCGGGCGAGTGCAGCGGACCGCTCGCGGGTCACCTCGTGGTCGTCGGTCACGACTATCGCGAGAGCCGGGCCGACATGAACCGGATCGCGGGCAACGCGGTCTTCCTCGCCCGGCAGAACCCTCCGCGTGTGCTCGTCTACGAAGGCGACGCGCGCCCCGCGGCCATCGCCGGCACCGACGCGGCCATCGACCAGGTCGCCGCCCTCTACGGGCGCAGCTGGGCTCGCACCGCGGCGCCGCGCCCCGAAGAGATCCCCTTGATGCTACTCGACGCGGACGTGCTGGTCGTCTACGCGCAGACCGACGCGGTCGACGGAGAGCTCCAGCGCCTGTCCCAGGGCCTCGCGCGCTCGCTGACCACGTTCCTGCAGACGGGCGGCGTCATCGTCGTCTTCGACGGGGCGGGCAGCAACCGCGGCACGTTCCAGGTCGTCACCGGGACGGGCTTCTTCTGGGCCGACTCCCGCACCGACGTGTCGCGCCGCGTGCTCGACGTGGTCAGCCCCGGCGACGCGGTCGCCCTCGGCGTCCCGATCCGCTACCGAGGCGAGGTCAGCACGGTCCGCTTCGACACGACGGAGACGACGGTGGTGGTGGACGACGGCGCGGGCGGCCCGGTGGTGATCCACCGCACTGTTCTTCCCTGAAGGCGCAGTTCTTCCCTGAAAGCGCAGGCTTCCCGAGGACGCGTGGTCAGTCGGTCGTCCGCAGCTCCACACCTGGCGCGATGCGGTAGCGCTCCCCGTGGCGGACGAAGCAGTCTCGCAACCCCAGCTTGCGGAGCGTCGAGAGCGCGACGTGAACCCGGGCGCTCGCGGACTCCGGCAACACGGACTCGTCGGGCCAGCCCGCCTCCACCAGGCCGTCGCGGGTGATGCCTGGCTCGCCCGCCAGGTGCGCGTCGACGAGGCGCTCCCAGATCCGCCACAGGCTGCCCCGACGGGCGAGCTCCGCCTCTCGTGAGCCGACGCGCACGCAGCGCTTCGCTCGATCGACGAAGACGCTCAGCGCCTCGGACTCGGCCGACTCCCTCGGCGCGCGCTGCGCCCGGATCCAGGTCCGCAGCAGGGCTTGAAGACCGGACGTGTCGGGCGCCGGGATCGCGGGGGTGAGCGCGCGGATCGCGCGGTAGCGCTGGCGGAGCGCGTCCACGCTCTGCACTCGCTCCTCGGGCGCGGGCGCGAGCGCGTCCCGCTGCATCTCCACCAGCGCGGCGCGCACCGCGGCCAGCGTCTCGGTCGCCCCGCCGCGCGCGGCCTCCTCGAACACGGGGTACATGTCGACCAGCGGCACCAGCGTGGGCAGGATGCCGTGCAGCGCGTAGACGTCCGAGGCGGGGGTCGGCGCCACCCCGAGCAGGACCTCGGGGGCGACGGCGCGGAAGCTGCTGCTCACGAACCGCCCGTTCGCGAGTCGGAGAGGAAAGTTGTCGCCGGCGCCGAAGAGCCACGCGTGGCCATCTTCCCCGAGCAGCACATTGCGCGCGCCCAGCGCGCCGAGACACACGGCGCCGCCCGGGGCCGCGTGGGCGGCCTCCACCGCGTCCATGAGCAGCTCGTTGAAGGCGACGGCGGCCGCGTAGGGGGCGCGCAGATCGGACGCGAGCGCCGCGTCCGCCGCGACCTCGAGGTCCCCCCGCGCGTCGCAGGCGAAGACCAGGAAGCGCTCGCCCGCGTCCTCCACCGGCGGGATGTGCGGGGACGTGATCCGCGCGTGCGCGTCCTCGATCCTCGCGAGGCGCCCGGTCGCCTCGGGCTCCGCGACGAGCACCAGGCGCCGCCCCTGCGGAGTCGCGCACGACAGCGCCGTCAGCCCGTCATAGCGCCGGATCTCCCGCGGTCGCGCGAGCCGTTCGGGAAGTCTCATCTTTCGTTCAGATCCAAGAGTGGGCCCGCTACACGACCGCGATGATGGCGATGCAGAAGCAGCCGAGGCCGCGCAGGAGCATTCCCGATCCGTCCCGGCCGATGCTGCGCAGGATGCGGCCGAGCTGGATCGAGCTCAGGCCTGCGCCGATCCAGGCCGCGCCGCGGAGCCAGTCGAGCAGGTCGAGCCAATCGGCCTCGAAGACGAGCTGGATGGCCAGCGTCGCGAAGGCCGCGAACACGCAGAAGAAGAAGCGCTTCTCCCACTTGTCCAGCTGGCGCTCGGTCGTCTCGAGCGCGTCGTCGTCGTCGCCCATGGCTCAGCTCCTGCCGTAGACGGGCACGATGGCGCCGCGACCGACCGCGTTGTCGGGGGAGGCGAGGTGGACGAGGGTCTTGGCGATCTCGGCCGGCCTCGGCCACGCGTCGAAGCTCGCCTTCGGCATGGCCTCGCGGTTGTCGGGCGTGTCGATGGTGGAGGGCGCGACGGCGTTGACCCAGATGCCCTCCCCGGCGAGCTCCTCCGAGAGCGACCGGGTGAGCGAGGCGACGACGGCCTTCGAGGCGGCGTAGGCGGCGAGACCTCCCGTGGGGACGAGGGCAGGGCGAGCCGCGACGTTGACCAGCCGACCGGTCCCCTCGCTCGCGCGGATCTTCTTGACCGCCTCCCGGCACGCGAGGAAGCAGGTCACCGCGTTCATGTTCATCATCCCGAGGAAGCCCTCGAGCGAGGTCTCGGCGATGGGGCTCATCGCGAAGCCGCCCGCCACCTGGACCGAGGCCCAGAGCGAGGGCAGCTCGCCGTAGTAGCGCTCGACCGTCTTCTCCACGGTGAAGTCGAGGCCCGCGCGCACGTGGACGCGCTCGTGGTCGCGGTAGGGGAACGCGTCGAGCTCCTTCGGCGAGTAGACGGGGACGTGGATCGTCGCGCCCCGTCCGAGCAGCTCGGTGACCACCGCGGTGCCGAGCGCGCCGCTGCCGCCCGTGACCACGACGTGTTTCTTCGAGAAGTCGTTCATCGCTCGCGAGCTTACCCACTTTTTTGACGCCGCGATCTGCATCGGGCATCGGTGGGTCTCGAAGCGCTTCATGAAGTGAACATGGAAGCGCGCAGGGAGGAGGTCGGTGTGATCCGGGTCCCGGTGGATCCGCGGTCGCCGACCTGCGCCGTGCGCCCGAGGCGGGGCGCGCGTGGAGGAAACCGTGGTTCAGTCGACTTGCAGCGTGTGCTCGCGCGCCTTCGAGGTCCGGTTCCGCTACCAGGTCCGCGAAGAGGCCGGTCAGTTCGTCCACTTCTGCTCGCAGATGTGTCACCAGCGCGGGCTCCGCTCGGAGGGGCCTCAGTGCTCGGTCTGCGCCAAGAGCTTCGAGCTCGAGTTCCCCTTCCAGGCCGAGGTCGGTGACGGCGAGCCGCGCTACTTCTGCACGACGCAGTGCAAGACCGCGGCGAAGGCCGGGGTCTTCGGTCTCAACAAGGCGGGCGGACGCGCCTCGGACGGGCCGCGCCGCATCGCGGTGTTCAACCACAAGGGCGGCACCGGGAAGACGACCACCGCGGTCAACCTCGCGGCGGGGCTCGCCGAGCGGGGCAACCGCGTGCTCCTCGTCGACGCGGACGGGCAGGGCAACGTCGGGGCGTCGCTCGGCATCCGCGGAGAGCGCACCCTCTATCACGTGCTCGTGGCGGGCGCGCCCGCGGACGAGGCGTCGGTGCCGGTGCGCAACAACCTCGACGTGCTGACGAGCAACGAGCTGCTCGCGGCGGCGGAGCTCTACCTCGCCGAGCGCCAGAACCGGCACCGCATCATGCGCGAGCGGCTGAGCGACCGGGTGACCGGCTACGACGTCGTGGTCCTCGACTGCGCGCCCGCGCTGTCGCTGATGAACCAGAACGCGCTCGTCTACGCCGACAGCGTCGTGGTCCCCGTCAGCTGCGATTACCTCTCGCTCGTCGGCGTGCGGCAGGTGCTCCGGACGCTCAAGAACGTGCGGCAGCTGCTCAAGCACGAGGTGAAGCTGCTCGGCGTGCTCCCGACCTTCTTCGACGTGCGCAACAAGATCAGCCGCGAGGCGATCGAGGCGCTGACGGACCACTTCGGCGAGCGCTGCCTGCCGCCGATCCGCGTCAACACCAAGCTGCGCGAGGCGCCGAGCGCCAAGCAGACCATCTTCGAGTACGCCCCGGACAGCCACGGCGCGCTCGACTATCTGGCGCTCGTCGAGCGCATCGTGGCGCTGCGGGGCGACGCAGGCGCCCTGGATCGCGCGCCGGCGATGGCGGGCTGAGAGACCGAGGGAGGAACGATGAGCGACATCAAGGACGTGCTCGATGGCGACGAGGTGCGGGAGGTCCTGAGCGGGACCTTCTACCGAGACGCCGCCGCGCCGAGCGTGGTCAAGGCGCCGCGCACGCGCTCCAGGAAGAAGAAGGAAGAGGAGAAGCCGGACCACTACCAGGTGATCTGCATCTCCCTCTACACCGAGGACCTCGAGCGGCTCGACCAGAAGGTGAAGCTCCTCAAGGACTCGGGGCACCGAAAGATGAGCCGCAGCGCGCTGATCCGGTACGCGCTCGACACGGCCGACCTCGACGGCCTGCCGCGGCCGTACTGACCGCGGCCATACTGAGCCCTATTCCTTGGCCTCGGGCGCGGCGTCCTTCGGGTCGCCGATCTCGCCCTTGAACATCGTGTAGAGGTCGGGCGCCTTCACCGCGACCCAGGCCGCCGCCTCTTCGAAGTCGTGCACCAGCGCGTCGCTGATGGTGGAGCCGCCGTCCAGCATGCGCTTGCAGGCCGAGTGGAGCTGCACGTAGGTGTCGAGCCGCTGCTCGAACTCCCCGCGCTCCAGCCGCTTGATCATGTGGTTGTGGAACTTCGCGTAGCTGCCGAGCGGCTTGTCGCCCACGGTCTTCTCGTAGCGCGCGTTGTACTTGTCGAAAGCGGCGTCGTAGTCGATCTTCACGGCGGTCTCGCTGGGGCTGTGAGCCTACCAGAGCGGGGAGGGCGACGGCACCCGTTCTAGCGCGACTTCACCGCCGAGCACCACGGCGCGCGCGTCGATGCCGCCCAGCCCGTAGGCCAGGGCCCGCGGATCCTCCTCGTCGTAGAGCGCGAGGTCCGCGCGGAGGCCCGGGACGATGCGACCGCACTCCTCGAGCCCCGCCGCCTCGGCCGCGTTCCGCGTGATCGCGAGGACCGCCTCCTCGAGGGTCAGGCCCGCGTCGCGCACGGCGAGCGCGGCCATCATCGGGAGATCGACGCTCGGGCTCGTGCCCGGGTTGCAGTCGGTCCCGACCGCCATGCGCACCCCCGCGGCGCGCATGCGCTCCACGTCGGGCGCCTCCTGCCGCAGCGTCCGCCACGCGCCGGGCAGGAGCACCGCGACCACGCTGCACCGCGCCATCGCCTGCAGCCCCGCGTCGCTCACCGCCTCGAGGTGGTCCGCGCTCAGCGCGCCGAGCTCCGCCATGAGCTCCGCGCCGCCCAGGTCGGCGAACTGCCCCACGTGCGCCCGCACCCGCAGCCCCGCGTCCTTGGCCGCGCGCAGGATCCGCTCCGCCTCGTCGCGCGTGAAGGCGCCGTCGTCGAGGTAGACGTCGCACGCGTCCGCGAGGCCCTCGCGCTTCGCCTCCGGGATCATGCGCTCGACGATCTCGTCGACGTACGCGCCCCGCTCCACGTCGGGGGGGACCGCGTGCGCCCCGAGGAGAGAGGTGGTCACGTGCAAGATGCCCTCCGCGCCCAGGCGTCGCGCCACGCGCAGGTGCCGCAGCTCGTGCTCGGTCGAGAGGCCGTAGCCGCTCTTGACCTCCGCGCTCGTCACGCCGAACGCGCGGAGGCGCCGGGCGCGCGCGGCGGCGGCGTCGAAGAGCTGCGCGTCCGACGCCTCGCGGCTCCAGCGCACGGTGGCCTTGATGCCGCCGCCCGCGGCCGCGATGGCGCGGTAGTCCTCCCCCGCCATGCGGCGCGCGAACTCGTCCACGCGCGAGCCGGCGAAGACGAGGTGGGTGTGCGGGTCGACGAGGCCGGGCATCACGATCCGGCCGCCCGCGTCCAGCACGCGCGTCGCCTTCGCCACGCCCAGCTCGGCGCTCGGGCCCACCCACGCGATCCGGCCGCGGCGCACGGCCACGCAGCCGTCCTCGACGATGCCGAGCGGATCGCTCTCCGGGCCGTCGCACGTGACGACGCGGCCCCCCGTCACCACCAGATCGAAGTCGCTCATGATCGTTCCGGCACGTGTACGCCCTTGTCCTTCGCGCAAGCGATGGCCTCGTCGTAGCCCGCGTCGGCGTGGCGGATGACGCCCATGCCCGGGTCGCTGGTGAGCACGCGCTCGAGGCGCGTGTCGGCCGCCTCGGTCCCGTCCGCGACGATGACCATGCCGGCGTGGATCGAGTAGCCGATCCCCACGCCGCCGCCATGGTGCACGCTGATCCAGGTGGCGCCCCCGCTCGCGTTGATGAGCGCGTTGAGGATGGGCCAGTCCGCGATGGCGTCGCTCCCGTCCTTCATGCCCTCGGTCTCGCGGTAGGGGCTCGCGACGCTGCCGCAGTCGAGGTGATCGCGGCCGATGACGAGCGGCGCCTTCACCTTCCCCTCCCGGACGAGCTCGTTGAACTTCAGCCCCACGCGGTGGCGGTCGCCGTAACCGAGCCAGCAGATGCGCGAGGGCAGCCCCTGGAACTCGACCCGCTCCTTGGCCATGTCGAGCCAGCGGTGCAGGTGCGCGTCGTCCGGTACCACCTCCTTGACCGCCGCGTCGGTCACCGCGATGTCCTCCGGGTCGCCGCTCAGCGCGACCCAGCGGAAGGGCCCCTTGCCCTCGCAGAAGAGCGGCCGGACGTACGCGGGCACGAAGCCCGGGATGTCGAACGCGTCCTCGACGCCCGCGATCTTCGCCTGCTCGCGGATGTTGTTGCCGTAGTCGCAGCCGAAGGCGCCGCGCTCGACCATCGTGAGCATGGCGCGGACCTCCTTCGCCATGCCCTCGCGCGCGCGCCGCACGTAGGCCTCCGGGTCGCGCGCCCGCAGCTCCGTCGCCGCCTCGAGGCTCAGATCCGTCGGCACGTAGCCCACCAGCGGGTCGTGCGCCGCGGTCTGCTCGGTCACGAAGTCGGGGGTGACCCCGCGCCGGACCAGCTCCGGGTAGACGTCGGCCGCGTTCCCGACGAGGGCCACGCTCTTGGCCTGCTTCTCGTCGGCCCACTTCGTGACCATCGCGAGGGCCTCGTCGAGGTCGTGGGTGAGCGCGTCGACGTAGCGCGTCTCGAGCCGGCGCTTGGCCCGCGCCTCGTCGATCTCGACGCCGAGGAACGCCGCGCCCGCCATCGTCGCCGCGAGCGGCTGCGCGCCGCCCATGCCGCCCAGGCCCGCGCTCAGGATCCAGCGCCCCGCCCACTCGCCGCCGAAGTGCTTCTCCCCCGCCGCGACGAACGTCTCGTAGGTGCCCTGCAAGATTCCTTGCGTGCCGATGTAGATCCACGAGCCGGCGGTCATCTGCCCGTACATGGTCAGCCCCTCGGCCTCGAGGCGTCGGAACTCGTCCCAGTTGGCCCACGCGGGCACGAGCAGGCTGTTGGCGATGAGCACGCGCGGCGCGTCCTCGTGCGTGCGGAACTTGCCGACCGCGCGCCCGGACTGGACGAGCAGGGTCTCGTTGGGCTCGAGCGCCTCCAGCTCCCGCACGATGACGTCGAAGTCGGCCCAGGAGCGCGCCGCCTTGCCGGTGCCGCCATAGACCACGAGGTCCTCGGGCCGCTCGGCGACCTCCGGATCGAGGTTGTTCATCAGCATGCGGAGCGGGGCCTCGGTCAGCCAGCTCTTGCAGCGGAGGGTGGTGCCGCGCGGGGCCCGGACGACTCGCTTGTCGGTCATGCCCCATGCCTACCGCGGACGGGCGCTCCCCGCATCGCGCGACCTCACGGCGAATATCGACGCGGCCCGCCGCGTCACGTTTGACCCGTCCCCCGCCTTCGGCGACGCTCCCCCCGGAAAATCCCGAGCCATGACCCGACTCCCCCTCCTCCTCGTGCTGGGCGCGCTCTTGTCGCCCCTCTTCGCGCCCACCCTCGCGGGCGCCCAGGTCCGCCGCCCCATGCCCGTGGTGCAGCGCATCGAGCCGACGTCGGGCCCGCCGGGCACGCTGATCAGCCTGATCGGTCGCTACTTCGGCGCGGAGCAGACGATCTGGCTGGGCGACGCGCAGCTCGAGGTCCAGAGCCGGCTGCCGAACCGGTGGACGGCGACGGTGCCCGAGGGCGCCCGCAGCGGGAGCCTCGAGATCCGGACGCCCCGCGGCAACGTGCGTGGCCCCCGCTTCCGGGTGACCCAGGCCGCGCCCGCGCCGGTCATCAGCGGCTTCGAGCCCGAGACGGGGGCGGCCGGGACCGAGGTGGTGATCGAAGGCGAGCACTTCTCGCCGCGGCTCGCCGAGAACCAGGTGCGGCTCGGGGACCGGCCCGTCGTCGTGCGCAGCGCCAACCCCAACGCGCTCCGGGTGATCATCCCGAGCGGCGCCGCGTCGGGCGCCTTCTCCGTCCACGTCGACGGGGCCGGCTCCGTCACGAGCGAGGCGAGCTTCACCATCGGCACGGGCACGTCGGTCAGCGGCTTCGAGCCCGCGCTGGGGCCGCCCCGCACCCGGGTGACCCTGACGGGCACGGGCTTCCACCGCAGCCGCGCCCGCAACCGGGTCTATCTCGGGGAGCAGCGCGCGCGGGTCCTGCGGGCGTCCGAGACCGAGCTGGTCGTGGAGGTGCCGCGCCGCGACCCGCAGTCCGGCCGCTGGCTGGTCGACGTGCGCGGCGCCGGGCGCGCCTACTCCGAGCGCGAGTTCCAGGTCCGCTACGAGCCGGTGGTGCGGGAGATGAGCCCGAGCTTCGGCGCGCCCGGCACCCGGGTCACCCTCATCGGCGATCACTTCGGCAGCGACGTGCGGCAGATCACCGCCACGCTGGGCGAGACCAACCTGGTCGTGCGCGACCTCAGCGCGCAGCGCCTGGTCGTCGAGGTGCCGCAGGGCGCGACCGACGGCCGCATCGCGATCACCGTCGCCGGCCTCGGCCCGGCCCGGGCGCCCGAGGACTTCGACGTCGTGCAGCCGGTGTCGGTCACGGCCTTCTCCCCGCGGAGCGGCGGGGCGGGGACCGAGGTGACCATCACGGGCCGCGGCTTCTCGGCCGAGGCGGAGCGCAACACGGTCACGCTCTCGGGCCAGCGCGCCGAGGTGGTGCGCGCGAGCGCGGAGGAGCTGGTCGTGCGCGTCCCGGAGGCCGCGAGCGGCGCCCTGGTGGTCGCGGTCGCGAACGCGGGAGAGGACCGCACGCAGCAGCCCTTCGTGGTCACGCGCGTCCCCGTCATCACTAGCTTCTCGCCCGCGCAGGGGCCCGCCGGCACCGCGGTGACGATCGAGGGCCGAAACTTCGGCACCCGCACCGGCCTGGTGCGCGTGCAGATCGGCGACCGCAACGCGCAGGTCGTCAGCGCGAGCGGCACGGCGCTCCGCGTCGTCATCCCCTCGCAGGCCGCGACGGGCCGCCTCCGGGTGACCGTGCGCCTCCAGGGCAGCGCCGAGTCGGACCAGGACTTCACGGTCACCGACTCCGCCCCGCAGTAGCCCGCGAGGCACCGGCGACCCGGAGTGCGTTCCGGGTCTCGGCGAAGACGGAACGGATCTCGGGCCGCGAGTACGAGTCACATGGGTCCGCCGGGGCCGTCAGGTCGCGCGGGCACCAGGAAGTACACGTCGCGCGCGTCGAGCGGGGAGCCGTCCCCGGAGATGGTGATCCGCGCGTGAAAGAGCTGCGGCGCGTCGGTCGGCGACACGCTGCGGTTCTCGCGCGGCACCACGTCCCAGCAGAGCGGCGTGCCCGGCAGCACGCGCGGGAACGCGTCCGGGTGGCCGTCGGCGTCGGTGTCCTCGACCGGCCGCACGAGGCTGCATCCGTCGCCCGCGGTGTTCACCTCGACGTGGTCGAGGAAGGCGAGCGCGTCGCCCGCGTCCCCGGGCTGGTCGGACGCCTCGACCGTGACGCGGAAGGACACGCCCCCCACGCGCTCCTCGATGGCGCGGGTCACGGCCGGCACCACGCCGGCGCGGTCCGCGTCGAAGACGAGCGGCGCCCCGTGTCGGTCGAGCGAGCCGCTCTCGCGGGCGAGCGCCACCAGGTCCTCGCGCTCGGGTGAGGTCGGGAAGTCCGACCAGAGCCCGAGGAAGGTGATGCCGGCCACGCGCAGCGCGTTCGCCGCGTCGGCGGTGGTCTCGGGGCCGTCGTTGTCCTCGTCGGTGAGCGTGACCAGCACCCGCGCCGCGTCCGCGCGGAAGGCGGGGCAGCCGAGGAAGCCCGCGCGAGGCGCGGCGCAGCCCAGCTCCTCGGCCGGCGCGCCCAGCGGGTCGGCCACCCCCCACACCGCGCCGTTCAGGTGCTCCTGGCTGCCACCCGGGCCGAACACCAGCGCGCCCGCCGTGCGATCCGGGTCGGGCTGGATGGAGAGCCGGTTCTCTAGCCGGTAGCCGTACGCGCCCACCCCGGTCCAGAGCGAGGCCACGCAGCGGCTCTCGGCCGGGTTCTCGATGCACTCGTCGTCGAGGCTGCAGACCTCTCCCCCCGCGCAGTCCGAGTCCAGGCTGCACACGGCGCCGGAGCCCGAGCAGGTCAGGTCCCCGATCACCGACGCGACCGCGCCGCGCAGGGCGTCGATCTCCGGGTCCAGAGAGTCCGAAGCGTCGAACAGGAAGTAGACGTCGACGCGCTGGAGCACGCTGCGGAACGACAGGGTCGCGCGCGGCGGCGTCGGCGCCTCCTCGAACGGGACGACGAAGAAGATCGCCTCGCGGTCGGGGCCCGGGTCCTCCCGGTCGACCTCGAGCAGGTCCGGCAGGCCGTCGCCGTCCGTGTCCGGGTTGCGGGGATCGAACCCCAGCGCGCGCTCGCGGGCGTCGCTCAGGCCGTCGCCGTCGCTGTCCAGGTCGCGGAAGTCGGCGATCCCGTCCCCGTCGGTGTCGACGGGTGGGCTGTACAGATCGGCGTCGCCCGCCTCCTCGGCGTCCGGGTAGCCGTCGTCGTCGCTGTCGTGGTCCTCGTGGTCGAAGAGCGCGTCGCCGTCGGTGTCGAGCCCGAACTCGTCGCCGTCGAGGATCCCGTCGCCGTCGCTGTCCGGGTCGCGGAAGTTCGGCGCCCCGTCTCCGTCCGAGTCGATGGGCGGGTAGAGCAACCCCGCGAGCTCGTCCCGGTCGCGCACGAAGTCCGCGTCGTCGTCGAGGTCGCGGTAGTCCGCCTCGCCGTCGCCGTCGAGGTCCCCCGTGCCGTCCACCGCGTCCGGGTAGCCGTTGTCGTCCGAGTCGGTGTCGCGCAGGTCCGGGCGACCGTCCCGGTCCGCGTCGACGGGCGGCGTGTCGAGCCGGTCGTCCCCCGCTTCGTCGCGATCGGGGAGCCCGTCGCCGTCCGAGTCCTCGTCGCGCCAGTCCTCGATCCCGTCGCGGTCGGTGTCGAGGTGCTCCCCTCGGAGCTCGTCCGCGTCCGACACGGAGTCTCCGTCGGCGTCGAGCGTCTCCCAGGCGTCGCTCGGCTCACCTGCGTCGAGCCGCGCGACGCCGCCGTCGCAGCCGAGGACGTCGCAGCCGAGGACAGAGAGCAGCAGGCTCACACACAGCGCGCGTCTCATCTTCAGCTGGAGTCTCCAGGTCCCACAGCTGGCTCATCTGAGCCCGTGGTGCCGATGGGCGGAGGCCCCGCTATACTCCGCGCCTCCCGCGACCCAGAGGAGGCGGTAGTGCTCGAAGAACGGCTCGAATCAGCCCTGACGTTCGATGACGTCTTGCTCGTCCCCGGCTACGCGGACTTTCTCCCCTCGGAGGCCGACGTGCGCACGCGCGTCACCCGGGAGCTGTCGCTCAACATCCCCATCCTCTCCAGCGCGATGGACACCGTCACCGAGTGGCGGACCGCGGTGACGATGGCGCGCGAAGGCGGCCTCGGCATCATTCACAAGAACCTCACCCCCGAGGAGCAGGCCCTCGAGGTCAAGAAGGTCAAGCGCGCCGAGAGCGGCATGATCTTGAACCCGGTCACGATCGGGCCGAAGCACACGCTCGACCAGGCGCTCTCGATCATGCGGGAGAACGACATCTCGGGCCTGCCGGTGGTGGAGAACGGCAAGCCGGTCGGCATCCTCACGAGCCGCGACATCCGCTTCGAGCAGAACCTCGCCCAGCCGGTCGATCAGCTCATGACGCGCGAGCTGGTCACGGTGCCGCCGGGCGTGGCGCAGGCGCGCGCGAAGGAGCTGCTCCACTCCCACCGCATCGAGAAGCTGCTCGTGGTCGAGGAGGACGGAAGCCTCGCGGGCCTGATCACCATCAAGGATCTGCTCCAGGCGGAGCGCTTCCCCGGCGCCATCAAGGACGAGCACGGCCGGCTGCGCTGCGGCGCCGCGATCGGCGTCGGTCCGGACCGCGTGGAGCGGGCGGCGGCCCTGGTCGGCGCGGGGGTGGACGTGATCGTCATCGACACCGCGCACGGGCACAGCAAGGGCGTGCTCGACGCGGTGCGCGATGTGAAGCGGGCGCACCCGGACGTGCAGCTCGTGGCGGGCAACATCGCCACCGCGGAGGCGACCGAGGCGCTCATCGAGGCCGGCGCGGACGCGATCAAGGTCGGCATCGGCCCCGGCAGCATCTGCACGACGCGCATCGTCGCGGGCGTCGGCGTGCCGCAGATCACCGCGATCACGAAGTGCGCGCAGGCGGCGAAGAAGCACGACGTGCCCGTCATCGCCGACGGCGGCATCAAGTTCTCGGGCGACGTGGTCAAGGCCATCGCGTCGGGCGCCGACGTGGTGATGATCGGCAGCCTCTTCGCGGGCACCGACGAGAGCCCGGGCCAGCTCGTGCTCTACCAGGGCCGCACCTACAAGAGCTACCGCGGCATGGGCTCGCTGAGCGCCATGCGCAAGGGCAGCAAGGACCGCTACGGCCAGGCCGAGGTGCAGGACGTCGGCAAGCTCGTGCCGGAGGGCATCGAGGGGCGCGTGCCGTACCGCGGCGCGCTCTCGAGCGTCATCTACCAGATGGTGGGCGGCCTGCGCGCGGGCATGGGCTACACCGGCTGCAAGGACATCCCGGCGCTCCGCAGCAAGGCGAAGTTCGTCAAGCAGAGCCCGCAGGGCCTCCGCGAGAGCCACGTGCACGACGTCGTGGTCACCGAAGAGGCCCCGAACTACCGGGTCTGAGGGAGGCGTCTGACCGCGGGGGCGGCCGCCCTCAGCGGCAGACCACCGGCTGCGCCGAGAGCGTCCCCGCCTCGCTGAAGGCGACGTAGCGGCTCGAGCTGCTGCCGGCCCCGCCGATCCCGACGAGGTGGCGCTCGTGTCCGGCCGCCGTGGTCAGCGACCCTCGCACGGCCATGAGGTCCGACGCCCGGTAGCGCTCGAGCTGCGGGCCCCCCGAGACATCGCGCACGACCGCGAAGTTCCCGTCGCCGGCGGAGGCGAGCGAGACCCAGCCGCCGCTCACGATGCCGACGTCGCCGCGCCGACTGCCGAAGGTGTCGAGCGTCTCGATCGTCCAGTCCATCGGCGCGCCGCTCGCGCTGTAGCGTCGATAGAGCAGGGCGACGAGATCCCCGTTCGGGTCGTACGCGAGCTCGAGATCGCGCTCGGTGAAGCCGTCGCCCGCGCCCAGTCGACCGACCATGATCGGGCTCGAGCCGGGGACGACGCGATACAGAGGGACCTCGTCGACGCCGCCAGAGCTGTTGTAGTGCGCGAACACCAGGAAGGCGCCCGCGGTCGTGCGAACCACGGCCGGGTCCGACATGATCCGCGGCCCTCCGGAGCTCTCGAGGCGGAAGGTGCCGTCGAAGGCTGGCGCGGTGGTGTGCGAGCTCCCGGTGCGGAGCCGGGTCATGATGGCCTCGTGCCCCGCGGAGGTGTCGCCGCCCGTGTGCAGCAAGGCGAGCTGATCGGTCGTGCCGATGCGGTCCAGGCGGACGTAGTTGGGGCTCAGGTCGGTGGAGACGGCCGAGGTCGCCCCCGCGACGCCCGTGGGGCTGAACGCAGCCAGCTCGATCCGGTTGGCGCTGCGATCCGCGATGGCGACCAGGAAGTGGCTCCCCGTGTACGCCACGTCCCAGCTCGTCGGGCCGCTTCCCACGCGCGTCGCCCCGCCGACCGTGGACCCGTCGGGGAGGAGCGCCTGGAAGTACGCAGAGCCCGCGCTCTCGTAGACCAGGCCGATGTGATCGGCGCCCGCCGAGACGCCCCACGCCGCGCGAGGCGCGCGGACCCCAGACGTCACCACGACGCGTGAGGTGCCCATGCCGAGCATCGCCTCGTCGACGAACCCGTCGCAGTCGGTGTCCGTGCGGTCGCAGGACTCGGTGAGCACGCAGCTGCCGAAGCCGCCGCAGGTCGTGGTGCAGTCCTGTACGCCCATGCCCGTGCAGCCGGAGATGGTCATCGTGCAGGTCCGGGAGTCGCCCAGCGCGCACGTGAAGGTCTCGTCCGCGCGGGTATCGCAGTTGTCGTCGAGCCCGTTGCAGACCTCGCTCGCGCCGGGGTTGATCCCCGGCTGGGTGTCGTCGCAGTCGCGATTGTTGTCGGCGAAGTTCGCGGGCGCCACGCACGCCGTCATCGGCGCGCCGGTCGGGTTGCCGTAGCCGTCTCGATCGCCGTCGGGCCAGAACTGGCGCAGCATCTCGCAGCCGTTCATCGGGTTGCCGTCGCAGTCGTCGAAGCCCGCGCGACAGATGGGGCGGCACGTGCCCCCGCTGCACGTCGAGCCGGTCGCGCCGGGAGGCGAGGACGGGCACGCGTTGCCGCAGCGGCCGCAGTGGACGGGGCTGCTGTTGGTGTCGACGCACGCGCCCGAGCACTCCGTCTCGTCCGCGCCGCAGCTGGACACGCAGCTCGGCGGTCCTCCTCCGGGCGCCGCGCAGAGCTCTGTCCCCGCGCAGGCGTTCTCGCACGCGCCGCAGTGCTCGGGGTCGATCAGCGACTGCTCGCAGCCGTTGGCCATCGCGCCGTCGCAGTTGTCGAAGCCAGCGTTGCAGGTCCCGTCGCAGGTGCCGGCGTTGCAGGTCGCGGTGAAGTTCGGCCCCATCGGGCACTCCTCGCCGCAGCCGCCGCAGTTGGAGATGGTGCCGACGTCGGTGCAGGAGCCATCACAGCAGGCGTTGCCGGCCGCGCAAGACGGGCCGACGCCGCACATGCAGCTGCCCTCGACGCACTCCTCGCCCGCCCCGCAGGCAGGGTCGCACCCGCCCATGCCGCCGTCTTCGTCCACGGCGCCGTCCCGGTCGACGCCGCCGTCGTTCCCGGAGTCGGGAGTGTCGGCGTCCATGCCCTGGCCGCCGTCCGTGTCGCCGCGCGGCGTGTACCCGCCGAAGCCGGTGATGGCGGTGCAGCCGCCGACCGCCAGGGCCGCGACCAGGATGAAGAGCGTGGTCCTCTGACTGCTCATGGCAGCTGCCCCCGAAGGCCCGCCATGCATCCGGTCGGGCCGCAAGAGAAGTCGAAGCGCGCGGTGTCTTCGTCCCCGCCGTCGTCGGCGAGCACGAAGGCGAGCACCACGCCCGTGGCGGCGACCACGAGGCCGCCGATCAGGAGCCCGTCGGTCAGCCCGGCGAGCGTGGCGCCGCTGTCCCGCGCGCCCTCGAAGCCCGGGTCGCACCGACCCTCGGCGTCGCAGTTGTAGTCACTTTCGAGGCTGGCCTGCGCGTCGAGCGCGAGCACCCCGGTGATGACGCCCGCGATCGCCGCCGCGGCGCCGACGCCACCGATGATGAAGCCGGGCACCCAGAGCCCGCCGCCTCCGGTCGCGCCCTCCGACGTCTCGGTCGCCGCCCCGGCCTCGCTGGTGGCGGTGGCCTCGGTCGTCGCCGTCGCCTCTGCGGTGTCCGTGGTCTCGGCCGGCGTCGTCTCGGAGTGCGCGGTCTCGGACGGCGTGGTCTCGGACGGCGTGGTCTCGGACGGGGCCGTCGCCTGGCGCGCCGCCACCCGCTCCATCGCCGCGAGCCGCGCGGTCAGCTGGTCTCGGTTCTCCGCGTCCGGCACCAGCTCGAGGTAGCGGCGCAGCGCCTCCATCGCCTCCTGGAGCCGGCCGGCGTCCCGGTAGGCCACGAAGATGTTGTAGAGGAGCTGCGGCCGGTCGCTCTGTCGGTAGGCCTCCTCGAACTCGTGCGCGGCCTCCAGGAAACGCCCGCTGTCGTAGTACGCGCGGCCGACCCGGAAGTGCATGCGCGCCTCCGACTCGTCCTCTCCCTGCGCCAGCGCGGGCGCCGCGGAGGCGCAGACCAACAGGCCGACGAGCGCCGCGCGCGCGAAGTGTGAGCACCCTCTCCCAAGCATGGCTTGGACCATAGCAGATCAGGCCCCTGCTGATAGCGGCGCGTCGACCGCCCACCAGGCCCGTGGTACCTAGCGGGCGCATGGAACGGAGCTTCGTCCTCATCCTGGATTTCGGGTCTCAGTACACGCAGCTGATCGCGCGGCGCATCCGCGAGCAGCACGTCTACTGCGAGATTCAGCCCTGCACCCTGGACATCGCGGAGATCCGCCGCCTCTCGCCGAGCGCGGTCGTGCTCAGCGGCGGGCCGGCGAGCGTGTTCGAGGAGGGCGCGCCGCGGGTCGACGACGGCGTGTTCGAGCTCGGCGTGCCCGTGCTCGGCATCTGCTACGGGATGCAGCTCTTCTGCCACCTGCTGGGCGGCCAGGTCGAGCCCGCGAGCGAGCGCGAGTACGGCGCGGCCACCATCACCGTCGCGCAGGCCGAGGGCGTCTTCGAGCCGTTCGATCCAGGCGCCACGCTCGACGTCTGGATGAGCCACGGCGACCGCGTCGCGAAGCTCCCCGAGGGCTTCGAGACCCTGGCCAGCACCGACAACGCGCCGTTCGCCGCCGTCGGCAACGCCGAGCGGAAGATCTACGGCCTCCAGTTCCACCCCGAGGTCGCGCACACGCCCCAGGGCCCGGAGCTGCTCGGCGCCTTCCTGTTCCACATCTGCGGCCTGAAGGCCGACTGGACCCCGGGCTCCTTCATCGAGGAGTCCATCGAGAAGATCCGCGCCGCCGTCGGCGACGGCCAGGCCATCTGCGGGCTCAGCGGCGGCGTGGACTCGTCGGTCGCCGCCATCCTCGTGCAGCGCGCGATCGGCGAGCGGCTCACGTGCATCTTCGTCGACAACGGCGTGCTCCGGAAGGGCGAGGCCACCGAGGTGGTCAAGACCTTCCGCGACCACTTCCACCTGAAGCTCATCCACGTCGACGCGGCCGAGCAGTTCCTGACCGCGCTCGAGGGCGTGACGGACCCCGAGGAGAAGCGGAAGATCATCGGCCGCGTCTTCATCGAGGTCTTCGAGGAGGAGGCGAAGAAGGTCGAGAACGCCGGCCACCTCGTCCAGGGGACGCTCTACCCGGACGTCATCGAGAGCGTCTCCTTCAAGGGCCCGAGCGCGCTCATCAAGACGCACCACAACGTGGGCGGGCTCCCGGAGCGCATGGAGCTCTCGCTCATCGAGCCGCTGCGCGAGCTGTTCAAGGACGAGGTCCGCGAGGTCGGCGCCGCGCTCGGCATGCCACATCACATCCTCTGGCGTCACCCGTTCCCCGGGCCCGGGCTCGCGATCCGCTGCCTCGGCGCCATCGACGAGGAGAAGCTCCGCATCCTGCGCGAGGCCGACCACATCTGGATCGACGAGATCCGTCGCGCCGAGATGTACGACCAGATCTGGCAGGCCTTCGCGGTGCTGCTCCCGGTGAAGTCGGTGGGCGTGATGGGCGACTTCCGCACGTACGAGTACGTGGTGGCGCTCCGCGCGGTCAGCTCGCGCGACGGCATGACCGCCGACTGGTCGCGCCTGCCCGACAGCCTGCTCGCCCGCGCGAGCAATCGCATCATCAACGAGGTCCGCGGCGTCAACCGCGTGGTCTACGACGTCTCCTCCAAGCCCCCCGCGACGATCGAGTGGGAGTGAGAGCGCTCTCCATCGCCTCGGCCTTCGTTGCCGTCGCGGCGCTCGCGACGACCGCAGGAGCGCAAGACGCGTTCGCGCTGCCCTGGACCGATCAGCCGGCGCGCGTGGCCGGCGAGCACCTGGTGGCCGCGGCCGTCGCGCAGCCCGACGACCGCATCGGCCGCTTCTCCGCCCGCCGGGCCTCCGCGCGCCGGCGCGCCCGCGCCGCCGCTCTCCGCCGACTCCACGCCTTCGTCGACGACGCCCTGGCGCGGGTCCGCGCGACGCCTCGCGAGGCCGCCGCCGCCCACGCCGCCGTCGACGCCAGCGCCGAGGTCCAGGGCACGCGCCCGCTCGTGGACGCCGGCGCCGTCGTGGTGGTCCGCGTCCCGCGCGCCGCGCTCCGCGACGCTTGCCCGCGCGAGGGCTTGCCATGGTGAAGCGCCTCCTCCCGTTCGTCGCGGCGCTGCTCTTCGCGGCCGCGTGCGGCGGCCCGCAGCGCGCGGCTCCGCCCGCGCAGGTCCGCTTCGTCATCGAGCCGCAGACCGCGCGGGTCTATGTCGAAGATCGCTTCGTCGGCGCCGCGCGCGTGCTCGCCCGACGCCCGCAGGAGTTCCCGCCCGGCCGTCGTCACTTCACCGTGACGGCGGATGGCCACTTCCCGCACGACGTCGAGGTGGATCTCCCGAGCGGGCTGACCACCATCCGCCTCTCGCTCCGGCCCGTCCCCCCGTAGATCCGCCCGCTCGGGGAGGACGCCGAACCGGCGCCTGCCCCCACGGCCGGTCTGGAGTATCCTCCGCCCGATGGCTCGTCGCGCCGCCGCCCTCGTGATCGGGAACGAGATCCTCACCGGGAAGATCCGGGACGAGAACGTGCACGTGCTCGCCAAGGAGCTGCGGCTGCTCGGCATCGTGCTCGACCGGGTGATCATCTGCCCCGACGACATCGACGTGATCGCCGACGACCTCCGCGCGCTCCGACGCAGCCACGATCTCGTGTTCACGAGCGGCGGGGTCGGGCCCACCCCCGACGACGTCACGCTCCCCGCGGTCGCCAAGTCGTTCGACCGCCCGCTCGTCCGCTCCGAGACCATCGAGGGCCTCATCCGCGGCTACTGGAAGGACAAGGTCACGCCTGGCCATCTGCGCATGGCCGACGTGCCCGAGGGCGCCGACCTGCTCAGCAACCCCGAGGTGCCGTGGCCGGTCGTGACGATCGACAACGTGTGCGTGCTGCCCGGCGTGCCGGAGATCTTCCGCCTCAAGCTGCGCATGCTCCGCGAGAAGATCGGCAGCGACACCCCGTTCGTGTCGCGTGCGCTCTACACGACCTGCGACGAGGGCTCGATCGCGCAGCTCCTCGAGGACCTCGGCCGGCATCACCCCGCGGTCGAGATCGGGAGCTACCCCCGCTGGCGCGATGACGACTACCGCGTGAAGCTGACCTTCGATGGGCTCGACGCCGCCGCCGTGGGCGCGTGTCTCGAGGCGTGCCGAGCCGCTCTGGACGACGAACAGGTGGTGCGCGTCGAATGAACGCTCGTTTCTTCTCTCTCTCCTGTCTCCTCGGGCTCGTCTCGGTCCTCTCCGGCTGTGGCGACGAGGAGCGCCCCGCGTCCACGCCCGAGCCCGCGCCGGTCGTCTCCGAGGAGCCGCCCGCGCCGACGGAGCCGGAGCCGCCGGCGGAGCCGCCGCCGCTGCGCGAGGCGCGTGAGATCCGGATCCCGAGCGAGGGAGCCACGCTGGTCGGCGATCTCCGGGTCGGGGACTCCGTCGCGGCGCCGCTCGTGGTCCTGGTCCATCAGCTCTCCTCGACCCGCGCGGAGTGGGAGCCGCTGCTCCGCCACCTGGGCGCGGACCCGGCGCTGAGCACGTTCGCGCTGGACATGCGTGGGCATGGTGCTTCTACGGAGCGTGCCTCCACCGAGCGTGAGCGCGGCGCGGCCCTCGACTGGCAGCGCTTCGAGACCCGCGACTGGGAGGCCGTCGCCGCCGACCTTCGCGCCGCGCTCGGCCACCTGCGCGAGGAGGAGGGGCTGCAGCCCACGCGCGTCGCGCTCATCGGCTCGAGCATCGGCTCGAGCGCGGTGATCCAGGCCGCGTCCGAGGACGAGAGCGTCGACGTGGTCGTCGCGCTCTCGCCCGGCCGCGCCTACCGCGGGCTCGACGCGATCACCCCGCTCCCGGCCCTGGGCGAGCGGCCGTTCCTCGCCGTCGCCAGCCGCGGAGAGGCGTCGAGCGCCGAGGCCGCGCAGGACATGGCCCGCATCGCGGGGGGCGGCGAGCTGCTGCTGGTCGAAGGCGACGCGCACGGCGTCGGCATGTTCGAGAGCGCGCCCGACAGCCTGCCTCGCGTCGCGACCTTCCTGCGCACGCACCTCGCGGCCGCGGAGTGAGCGCGGTGGGGGACGTCGAGCGCCTGGCCGCGCTGCTGAAAGGCGCGAAGCGCGGCGTCGCGCTGACCGGCGCGGGGGTCTCCACCGAGTCCGGCATCCCCGACTTCCGGAGCCCGGACAGCGGCCTCTGGAAAGAGCACGACCCGATGGAGATCGCCTCGCTCGAGGGCTTTCGCCGCGAGCCGCGCGCCTTCTACGCGTTCTGGGGCGAGCGCTTCGGCGCGCTGGCCGGCGCGCAGCCCAACGTCACGCACCACGTCCTCGCCCGGCTCGAGCGGCAGGGGCGGCTGCGCGGCGTGGTCACCCAGAACATCGACGGGCTCCACCACGACGCCGGCAGCGAGACCGTGCTCGAGGTGCACGGCAGCTACCGGCAGGCGCGCTGCGTGGGCTGCCGCGCCGTCTATCCGCTCGCGGACATGGAGGCGCGCGTGAAGGCGGGGCGACTGCCGTTCTGCGACGCGTGCGGCGAGCTGGTGAAGCCCGACGTGGTGCTCTTCGGTGAAGACTTGCCGCCGCTGTTCCGGGAGGCCGAGCGGCTGACCGAGCTGGCCGACGTTTTTCTGGTCCTCGGCTCCTCGCTGCAGGTGCACCCCGTGGCCGGGCTCGTCGCGCTCGCGCATCGGCACGGCGCGCGCCTCGCCATCGTCAACCGCGAGCCGAGCCCCTACGACGAGCTGGCGGAGGTGCTGATCCACGCGGAGCTCGGCGCGACCATGCGCGCCCTCGCGTCGCTGCTCGACTGACGCGCCGCTCTCAGTCGTGCAGAGCGTGCGTGGCCACGAGGAGCCCGTCCTCGTCCGCGTACAGGTGCATGCCCGGGCCGAAGCGGACCCCGGCGAAGCGCACGCTCCCGCCCTCCTCGCCGAAGCCGTGCTTGGCGCTCCGACGCGGGGTCGTGCCCAGACAGCGGACGCCGATGTCGAGGGTGTCGATGACCGCGCTGTCTCGCACGCAGCCCCAGATCACGAGCCCGGCCCAGCCGTTGTCGGCCGCGAAGCCAGCCAGCCGATCGCCGACCAGCGCGCTCCGGAGCGAGCCCCCGCCGTCGACGACCAGGACGTGACCCTCGCCCGGGGACTTCACCGCGGCCTTCACCATCGGGTTGTCCTCGAACACCTTGAGCGTGCGGATGGGCCCGCAGAACCGGGCGCGCTTGCCGAAAGACAGGAACCGCCCCTCCGCCACCTGCACCTCGCCCTCGTGGGCGTCGTAGAGATCCGCGGTCGTCCAGTCGCTCATGCCCCCAGCTGTAGCCACCGCGCGCCTCGGTTGTCCAGCGCGGCCGAGTGTCTACCTGTTTGGGGACTGTCCGCGTCGACCCCTGTCGTTCGCGGCAGCACAGCACTAGATTGCGGCTCACATGGCGCCACCCCCCAAACCGCGAGATCCGAGGCGTCCTGGCGAGGACGCAGGCGACGCCCCCGAAGGGCGGCCGCGCGGCGGCCTGCTGCTCGCGCTCTTCCTGATGCTGCTGGCGTTCGGGCTCGCGCAAGTCTTCTTCGCGCGCCCCGCCTCGGAGCCGATCCGCTACGACCAGTTCAAGCGATACCTCCGCGAGGACCGCATCGACTGGGTGTCGCTCGGCGACGCCCAGATCCGCGGCGCCTTCCACGAGGATCGCATCCCGCCGCGCGAAGGTGAGCGAGCCGACGAGGACGGCGAGCGGGGCAAGAGCTTCATCACCCCGCGGGTCGACGACGAGCGGCTCGTGCCGCAGCTCGAGGAAGCGCAGGTGGCCTTCCGAGGCGAGACGCAGTCCCCGTGGGCGGAGAGCTGGCCGACCCTCCTCTACATCGGCGTGACCATCCTCCTGATGGTCTTCCTGTGGCGCACCATGTTCCGTCGCATGGGCCAGGGCGCGGGCGGGGTGCTCTCGTTCGGCAAGAGCCGCGGCAAGGTGATCCAGGAGGCGGACGTCGACGTCACCTTCGACGACGTCGCGGGTGCAGACGAGGCGAAACAAGAGCTGACCGAGATCATCGAGTTCCTCAAACGCCCGGAGAAGTTCCGGCGCATCGGGGCGAAGATCCCGAAGGGCGTGCTCCTGGTCGGCCCGCCCGGCACGGGCAAGACGCTGATGGCGCGCGCGGTGGCGGGCGAGGCGGGGGTGCCCTTCATCTCCATCAGCGGCTCCGAGTTCGTCGAGATGTTCGTCGGCGTGGGCGCGGCGCGGGTGCGTGACCTCTTCGAGCAGGCGGCCAAGAGCGCGCCCTGCATCGTGTTCATCGACGAGCTGGACGCGCTCGGTCGCTCGCGGAGCGGCGGTCAGGTGATGGGCGGCAACGAGGAGCGCGAGTCGACGCTCAACCAGCTCCTCGTCGAGATGGACGGCTTCGAGCCGCACGAGGCGGTCATCCTCATGGCGGCCACCAACCGGCCCGAGGTCCTCGACACCGCGCTCCTGCGCCCGGGCCGCTTCGACCGGCAGGTGCTCGTCGACCGCCCGGACCGCAACGGGCGCGAGGCCATCCTGCGCGTGCACGTCAAGGGCGTGAGCCTCTCGGACGACGTCGACCTCGAGGAGCTGGCCAAGCGCACGCCCGGGTTCGCCGGGGCGGACCTCGCCAACCTCGTCAACGAGGCCGCGCTCCTGGCCGCGCGCCACGACGCGACCGCGGTGACCATGAAGCACTTCTCCTCCGCCATCGACCGCGTCGTCGCCGGGCTCGAGAAGAAGAACCGCCTGATGGACGAGACCGAGCGCGAGCGCATCGCCTACCACGAGGTCGGGCACGCGCTCGCCGCGACGCTCTCGGGCAGCGAGGATCGCGTGCACAAGATCTCCATCGTGCCGCGCGGCATGGCCGCCCTCGGCTACACGATGCAGCTGCCCGATCAGGAGAAGTACCTGATGACCGAGGCGCAGATCCGCGTGCGCTTGCGCGGGCTGCTGGGCGGACGCGCGGCCGAGGAGGTCGTCTTCGGTGAGCCGTCCACGGGGGCGCAGAACGACCTGCAGAAGGCGACCGACATCGCGCGCGCCATGGTGACCGAGTACGGCATGAGCGAGCGGCTCGGCCCGGTGCACCTCGCCCGCGAGCGGCGCCCCGTCTTCCTCGGGGAGGGCCCCGGCCTCCAGGGCGGTGAGCACGGCGACCGGGTCGCGGACGAGGTCGACCAGGAGATCCGGTCCATCGTCTCGCGCGCGCTCGAGGAGGCGAAGGCGCTGCTCGCGGACAACCGCGACACGCTCGACACCATGACGAGGCGGCTGCTCGACGCCGAGCAGCTCGAGGGCGACGAGCTGAAGGACCTGCTCGCCGAGGCGGTGTCGAACAACCGCTGGACCCCCGAAGACGCAGCCGCCGAATAGACGCGCCGCCACGACTTCGCCACGACTCGGCCTCCCCAGCTCCTCACCGCCTCCGCGCCAGCGCGACCGCGGGCCTCCATGCTCGGGGCATGCATCGATGGTGGGCCCGCGAGCGCGGGCGGGGGCTCTCTCCGATCGGGTTGGGCATGGCGCTCTTCGGCGTCGCGCTCGTGGCGCGCGTCACGTACGCGGAGGAGCTGCGCTACGGCTTCCTCGTCTGGAACCTCTTCTTGGCGTGGCTGCCCTGGCTGCTGTCGGCCTTCGCCGAGCGCGCCGCGGCGCGCCGCCGGGACCTGCTCCTCCTCGTCATCGGCGTGGGTTGGCTGCTCCTGCTGCCCAACGCGCCCTACGTGGTCACCGATCTGATGCACCTCCGGCGCCACCCCCCGACCCCGCTCTGGTACGACGCGATCCTGCTCGGCACCGCGGCGACCACGGGCCTCTTCGCCGGCGCGTTCGCGCTCCGCCGCATGCAGGACGCCGTCACGACTCGCTGCGGCGCGCGCGCCGGCTGGGCCCTCGTCGCGCTTGCGCTCCCCGCGAGCGGCCTCGGCATCTACCTGGGCCGCTTCGAGCGCCTCAACAGCTGGGACGCCATCCTCCACCCGCTCGCCGTCGCGCGCTCCGTGCTCGCCTCGCTCGGCCCGCGCGCCTTCGTCGTGAGCGCCGCGATGGCCGGCCTCTTCGCGATGACCTACCTCGCCCTCGGCCGCCCGCGTCTGGACACCGAATGAGTGGTGGCTCACCCTCGTGAAGTGAGGGTTGCACTGTGCATCATCGCGGCGACCCTGGGCGTGGGCTGCTGGGGACACCACGCTCGCTGGGAAGAGGCCGCGCCCGACCGGACCGGCGTGACGCTCGAGGTGCGACTCGCCTCGACGGGCGGGGGCCGTTGGTATGCAGGCGTCGTGCGCGTCTTCCCCGACGGGAGCTTCGACGCCGCCGACCGCTTCGAGCTGCGCGTGTGCACCGGGACGCTCGACCCTTCGCTCCTCTCCGAGGCGGAGGCGCTGATCCGCGAGACGCGGCCGTTCGAGCTCCCGCCCTGGCTGGGTGAAGACTGCGCACACTGCGAGCTGGTCTCCGTGCGGCTGGTGAGCGAGGGAGGGCTCGCGAACGACGTCCGGGGCACCTTGGCGCCCGCGCTCGAGCCCTACCGAGCCTTCGCCGAGCGCGTCTGGGCGGAGACCGACTTCGACGCCTGCCCTTCGCCTCCGCTCTCACCCGAGGAGACGGAGCTCGTGCTCTGGGTGGACGCGACCACTCCGTCGATCGCTGTGCGGGACTCGTATGCGGGCTTCTCGGCGCTGAGGCTCGAGCTCCGCTCCGGCGCGCCGCTCCTCCGTATCGAAGGGTATGAAGCGTTCTCCAGCGACGGCGACGAACCGACGCCGCTCTGCGCGCTCGAGATCTCGGCCGACGAGCGCGAGCGTCTACTCGACGCGATCCAGCGCGCGGCGCTGCACGCCGAGCCCGCCATGTGCGACACCGACGACGTCCGCTCCCTGACGGACCTGCGCGTGACCGTCAACCTGCGCACTCGTGTCCCGGCCTACGAGCGGACCTCGCTCCTCCGGAACGTCTCCTTTCGGGTCTGCGACGACCACCACGAGAGTCACCGCGAGGTGGAGGACGCGGTGCGCGTGCTGCTGGACCGGTGCGGCTGATCACTCGCGGGGAGGGACATCGATGCCGTACTGCTCGATGTAGCGGTAGACCTGGCGCCGGGAGCGGCCGAGGGCGCGCGCGACGCGAGAGACGTTGCCGTCGTGCGCCTCGAGGAGCCGCTCCACCTCGGCGCGCTCGGGGGGCGGGGACTTGCTCCGGCTCGGGGGCGGGCGGCTCGAGACGCGGCCGCGGCCCAGGTCCGGCGGCACGTGGATCTCGGGGCGGCTGTGCTCGAGGCGCAGCTCGATCAGGGAGAGCGGGAGCTCCTCGAGCCCGGCGCCGTCGATGCGGAGCTGCGTCGCGATCTCCTTCAGCTCGCGCACGTTGAATCGAAACGGATGCAGGAGCAGCGCCTCGACGAGGTCCGCGGTGGGCGGGGGCATCTCCGGGCCGAGGAAGGTGCGCAGGAGCGGCAGGATGTCCTCGCGGCGCTCGCGCAGCGGCTTGGTCGCCATCAGGTACCCGGCGATGCGCGCATAGAGATCGCCACGGAAGTTGCCCGCGTCGACCTCGGCGATGAGGTCACGGTGCGTGGCGCAGACCAGGCGCACGTCCAGCGACACGGGAGACGTGGAGCCCACTGGGACGACCATGCTCTCCTCGAGCGCGCGGAGCAGCTTGGGCTGGAGGGTGTTGGAGAGCTCACCGATCTCGTCGAGGAAGAGGGTGCCGCCCTCCGCCGCTCGCATGAAACCCTCGTGCGGGCCCTGCGCGCCGGTGAAGGCGCCCGGCACGTGTCCGAAGAGCTGGCTCTCCGCGAGCGCCTCGGGGATCGCCCCGCAGTTGACGGCCACGAAGCGCCCGGCGCGGCCGCTCCGCTCGTGAATGGCTCTGGCGACGAGCTCCTTGCCGGTGCCGCTCTCGCCGAGGATCAGGACCTTCGCGTCGGTCGGGGAGACGCTGTGGATCGTGCGCCGCAGCGCCCGCATGTCGGGGTGGTTGCCGACCAGCTCGGGGATGGGCGGATCGTCCTCGGGCAGTGGGCTGGCGTGGCGGATGAGGAGGAACGAGCCCCCGATGCGGATGAGGTCGTTGTCGCGCAGCTCGCGTGAGCCGTGCACGCGCCCGCCGTTGACGAAGGTGCCGTTCGAGGAGCGGTCCTCGACGGTGACCCGCGTCGTTCCTTCGATGGGGTGCAGGATGGCGTGCAGCCGCGAGGCCAGCGGGTCGCGGAGCGTCAGGCCCACGCCCTCGATGGAGCGGCCGATGGGGAACGCCTTGCGACCGAGCGGGAGGGCCGGCCGCGATCGACCCGTGCCAGGCTCGAAGAGCGGCTTGAGGTGGACGATGGGACCGAGGATCTTCTCGGCCGCCGCGGGGCGCATCGTGGTCTCGGCGTCAGACGCCATGGGTGCCGAAAGAGTACCACCGGCCGATGGTGGCGCGAGCGCGATACGTCCGGGGCGCGGAGGGGAAGGCGAGCAGCGCCTGCTCGCCGCCTTCCGGTGCTGCTGCCGCATCCGCACCCGCTTCCGAGTCCGCTTCCGCACCCGCTTCCGAGTCCGCATCCGCACCCGCATCCGCATCCGCACCCGCACCCGCACCCGCTTCCGAGTCCGCTTCCGAGTCCGCTTCCGCCTCCGCCTCCGCCTCCGCCTCCGCTTCCGCTTCCGAGTCCGCTTCCGAGTCCGCTTCCGAGTCCGCCTCCGAGTCCGCCTCCGAGTCCGCCTCCGAGTCCGCCTCTGAGTCCGCTTCCGAGTCCGCGGCCGCTTCCGAGTCCGCGGCCGCGTCCGAGTCCGCGGCCGCACCCCAGTCCGAGTCCGCTTCCGAGTTAGCTCCCGAGTCGAGCCCCCCCCCGAACCCCGCCCCCCCCCC
>JAVJQK010000015.1 GCA_040218145.1 Sandaracinaceae bacterium
GGCGGTGTGAGGACGAAGGGTGTCAGGTCGACATCCGGGTTGTCTCCGACGGAGGGGCGAGATGCTCCGGATCACCGAAGAAGCGATCGTTTGGCTGCGCTCGATGAAGCCGATCTGGGAACAGGTCGCGAAGCACGACAGGAACCTCGCTCGGCAGATGCGCGACAGCGCGGCGAGCGTGGTGGGCAACCTGGCCGAGGGTGAGAAGCGGGTCGGCGGGCATGAGCGCGAGCGGTTCGGCACGGCCTACGGATCGGCGGGCGAGACTCGCGTGTGGCTGCTGGCGGCTGCTGCGCTCGGGTACGTCACTGACGAGGCGGTCGAAGGGCCCGCGGACTGGGCGGACAAGGCGCGCGCGACGACGTGGAAGCTGATGCATCGCGGGTGAGCAAAGCGAGGGCGGCTCCGGCTTCGGTCGGAGTCGCCTTCGCGTTCATCGTCGAGCTCGACGTGGCGGGCGCGCGCCGTTCGGTCCGAGGCCCGTGTCGCGGCGTATTCTGTGGGCTTCCGCCGCTGCTTCCCTTCCGCTTCCGCTTCCGCCGCCGCTTCCGCCGCCGCTTCCGCCGCCGCTTCCGCTTCCGCCGCCGCTTCCGCTTCCGCCGCCGCTTCCGCTTCCGCCGCCGCTTCCGCTTCCGCCGCCGCTTCCGCCGCCGCTTCCGCTTCCGCTTCCGCCGCCGCTTCCGCTTCCGTTGCCGGTTCTGCCGCCGCTTCCGTTGCCGGTTCTGCCGCCGGTTCTGCCGCCGGTTCTGCCGCCGGTTCTGCCGCCGGTTCCGCCGCCGGTTCTGCCGCCGGTTCTGCCGCCGCTTCCGCCGCCGCTTCCGCCGCATCGCGGGCCGTTCAGTCCGCTACGGGCGCGGCGTCGATCGGCGGGCGGACGGTATGCTCGGGGGGCGCCGCGACGTTCGCCGCGACGACGTCGTCTTGCTCGAGCGTGGTGAGGATCTCTGCGACGAGGCCGCGGGTTCGCGAGTAGTCGACCGGGGGGCTCCAGTCGTCGGAGAAGGCCATCTGGCGCTCGATCAGCTCGCGGCGCTCGCGCATGCGCCGCTCGACGATGGCGCGAAGGTCCGCGGGGGAGCGGATCACCCAGGGGGTGACGAAGAACAGGAGGTTGCGTCGGACGGTACGCTCCTCGGTGCGGCCGAAGAGCGCGCCGAGGATGGGG
Source organism: Sandaracinaceae bacterium (assembly GCA_040218145.1). Taxonomy (GTDB): domain Bacteria; phylum Myxococcota_A; class Polyangia; order Polyangiales; family Sandaracinaceae; genus JAVJQK01. The sequence continues at coordinate 1,166 of JAVJQK010000015.1, forward strand.
ATGTCGCTCAGGATCGGCACGCCGCTACGGATCAGCTCGGTCTGGTCGCGCGTGAGGCCGCCGATCACCACCGTCTGACCGTCGTGCGCGACCAGCTCGGTCTCGGCCACGCTCTGGTTGAAGATGGTCGCGTTCAGGTTGCCCTCGGCGGAGTCGGCCGCGCGCGAGTCCTCGGCCCGGATCTCGAGGCGGATCTCGCCGTCGTCGTTCACGTGCGGCGTCACCTCCACGATGGTGCCGGTGTCTCGACGGCCGCCGCTCGTGCTGCTCGAGGTGAAGGCCGACGCGGCGGCCGCCGCGCTCGCGTCGTCGGCGCCGGTCAGGAGCGGGTTGAAGCCCGGCACGCTCGAGCCCTGGAGCGGGACCGACTGGCCGATGTTGATGCTCGCCTCGCGGTTGTCGAGCACGAGCACGTGCGGGGTCGACAGGATGTCGGCCTGGGTCGTCCCGGCCAGCGCGTGGATGAGCGCGCCGTACTGCGGGACGGACTCCCCGTTCAGGCTCAGCCCGCTCACGTCGTCGCCCGTCACGCCGAAGAGGAGCCCGTTGAGGAGGTTCTCGCTCGAGGGCGCCACGCCCGCGTGGAAGAAGCCCATCGCGCTCGTGCCGAAGAGCTGCGCCAGCCCGCCGAGCAGATCCACGTGCAGCGCGTTGGAGTGATCGACCGTCAGCTCCATGACCACCATCTCCAGGAAGACCTGCCGCGGGGGCGCGTCGAGCTCGTCGATCAGGTCCTGCACCGCGCGCTGGTCCGCGGGCGTCGCCGTCACCACGAGCGCGTTCAGGTCGGCGTGCGCTTCCACGCGCACGCGACCCTGTAGCCCGAGCGACTGACCCTGCGCCTGGCCCGGTTGCGACTCCGAGAGCCCGAGCAGGCTCTGCAGGGTCGTGGCGACGTTCGCCGAGTCGCCGTGCTGGAGCCGGTGGACGCGGACGGTGGCGCGCGCGCCGTCCTCGCGGTCGAGCTCGCGGAGCAAGCCGATCACCCGGCGGTAGCCGTCCTCGGTCGCGACGATGATGAGCGCGTTGGTGCGCGGCTCGCTCAGCACGCGGTAGACGTCGCGCTGCCCCTCACCGCCGACCGCGGTCGTGCCCGCCTCGGTCTGTGGTGTGGCGCGGGCGGGGCGACGTGGGGTGGAGGGGCGCGCGCTCGGAGTGGGCGTCTCGTCCGCTTCTCCGAGCACCGACATCACCTGCTGCGCGGTCTCCTCCGCGTCCGCGAAGTGCAAGCGCTCGACCCAGACGTGCGCGTCGCCCCGCGGCACGTCGATCTCTTCGAGGATGCGTCGCATGCGCCCGATGTTCGCGCCGGTGTCGACGAGGATCAGGGTCGCCGTCGACGCGTGCGTGACGATGCGACCCGAGGGGGAGCGGAAGGTCTCGAGGAGCTGCGCCGCCTCGGCGACCGGCACGTGCGAGACGTGGTGGAGCCAGGTGAGATAGCGCTCGCCGCCGCCGACCGCGTCGTCGTCGGTCACGAATGGGGTGGGGTCGCGCACGATCTCGTCGTTGTCCTGGACGTAGTAGATCCGGCCGCGGCGCACGAGCGTGAGCCCGTTCTGCTCGAGGATCGCCTGGAACGCTTCCCACGCCTCTCCCGCGGTGACGTCTCGCTGGCTGGCCACCGTCGCGCGGATCTCGCGCGTCGCCCCGGTCACGATGATTCTCCGCCCCGTGAGGCGGATCATCATCTGCACGAGGTCCATCAGATCCCCGTCCTCGAGGTTGAAGCGCACGCGCTCTCCCGGGCGCGCGGGGGAGGGCGGCTCCTCCGCCTCCGCGTCTTGCGCCCTGGCGTCGAGCGGGATCGAGAGGGCCAGGAGGAGACCGAGCAGTCGGAGGCGCATGCTCCGAGCAGCTCAGCAAGCGCTGTGCCTCTCGTCGCTTCAGCCACCTCCAGCCGCGCCGGTGACGCGCTCGGACAAATCGTCGTCTTCGCGCGCCTCCAGCCGACAGCGAGTCAGCCGTCGAGCAGATCTTCGAGGCTGGGCGCGCTGAGGACGCGCCTCGCCCAGGCGTCGAGCTGCGCGATCGACGCGCGCTGCAGACGCTCGCGGAGCTCGCCGGACAGCGGACCGAAGCGCTCCTCGAGCTGGAGCGAGAGCGTCTCGACGCGCCCCTCGACGCGCCCCTCGACGCGTCCCTCGACGCGCCCCTCTTCCAACCAGATCTGCTGGTATCCCATGACCGCCTCCCTCACCTCGTCCGAGAGCTGGGTCTCGCGCAGCGCGTCGAGGATCCCGACGCCCTCATCGATGCCCAGAAGATAGCGCAGCAGGTGTGCGAACGCCTCGCTCGGCGCGTCGGCCTCCGCCGCGTTCAGCTCCGCCGCCCACGCGTCGAGCAGCCGCGGCTCGAAGCCGACCCGGGCGGCGCGAATGGCCCAGAAGACGACCTTTCCCAGGGGCCGCATGTCGCGCCGCAGGAGCTGCTCTTCGGGCACGCGGGTGAGGTCGTCCACGATGAGCTCGAGGTTGGGCACGAAGCGGGCCAGGACGCGCCGCGTCGCGTCGTCCCAGCCGAGCATCTGGTGAAGCCTGCGCGGCGCGGTCCACCCGGTGCGGCCGTGGTGGAGGATCACGGGGACGATCGGCGGCAGCGGCTCGGAGACGCCGCGCTTCCGCTGATCCGCCCGCACCGAGCGCCAGATGCGGCCCGCGTAGATCAGGACGCGGAGCGGCATGTCGGCGTCCGGCGTCGATTGGTGCTCGAACAGGAAGTAGAGGAGCAGTCGGCGCTCGCCGATGCGCGCCGAGAACAAGAGATCCGTCCGCGATTCGCCGCGCCGGTCCACGAACGTCCCGGGCTCCCGGCGCAGCGTCGACCAGTCGATGCGCCGCGCGAGTCGGGGCGGGAGCGCGCCACGCAGGGCGTCGGCCATGTGCTCGGGGGAACCGAAGATCTCTCGGACCAGGCGATCGTGGGGGGAGCTCTCGTCGGGCATGTGGCGACGCAAATCAACCGTCGTGCCGGACCCGGCGTATGTGATCTCGCGTAGTTGCGAGCGCGAAACGGCGGGGGTGGCGGGCCGAGGGCTGGCGGCCGCCGGTCGCGAGGGGGGTCCACGGCCGGCGTGCGCAGCCTCTCAGGTGGTTGGACCAGTCCGTGCTACGGCGAGCGAGGGCGACTCGACCTACCCTTGGGATGGAGACACATGGCAGACGATGATCGCTACCGGCTGAAGCACCCGGTCCGCCTCGTGACGGCGGCGGCGCTCTTCGATGGACACGACGCCTCCATCAACATCATGCGCCGCATCCTGCAGGCGTCGGGCGCGGAGGTGATCCACCTCGGGCACAACCGCGCGGTGGAAGAGGTCGCGCTGGCCGCGGTCCAGGAGGACGCGCAGGGCATCGCGCTGACGAGCTACCAGGGCGGGCACGTCGAGTACTTCGAGTACCTCCGCCAGCGCCTGGACGCGCTGGGCGCGCCCCACGTCCGCATCTTCGGCGGCGGCGGCGGCGTCATCGTGCAGAAGGAGATCGACCGCCTCCACCAGAACGGCATCGACCGCATCTTCAGCCCCGAGGACGGCCGCAACATGGGCCTTCAGGGCATGATCGACGTGGTCCTCGAGGGCTGCGACTACGACATCGCGGAGAAGGCGCCGGCCAGCGACGAGGGCTGGCTGCCGCTCGCGCGCAAGATCTCGCTCGTGGAGCTCGGCAAGGAGCGACCCGAGGGCGAGCCGCCGAAGGTCCCCGTGATCGGCCTGACCGGCACCGGCGGCGCGGGCAAGAGCTCGCTGACGGATGAGCTGGTCCGGCGCTTCGTCACGGACTTCCCACGGAAGCGCGTCGCGGTGCTCTGCGTCGACCCGACCAAGCGCAAGACGGGCGGCGCGCTGCTCGGCGACCGCATCCGGATGAACAGCATCAAGCAGGGGCGCGTCTTCATGCGCTCGCTCGCCACGCGTGGCTCGCGCGACGAGGTGGGCGCCGCGGCCAAGGACGTGATCGCCGCGATGAAGCACGAGGGCTTCGACATCATCTTCGTGGAGACGGCCGGGATCGGGCAGGGCGACAGCTCCGTCACCGAGCTGGCCGACCTGAGCCTCTACGTGATGACGGCCGAGTACGGCGCGCCGAGCCAGCTCGAGAAGATCGAGATGCTCGACTACGCGGACTTCATCGCGATCAACAAGTTCACGCGGCGCGGCTCGGAAGACGCCTTGCGTGATGTGCGCAAGCAGTTCCAGCGCAATCAGCAGCGCTTCACCGACGATCCCAAGACGCTCCCCGTCTTCGGCACCAGCGCGGCGCACTTCAACGACAGCGGCGTCAACGCGCTCTACGCGCACCTCGTGAAGGCGGCGAGCGACCGCTTCGAGCTCGGCTGGAGCTCGCACTACGAGGCGGGCCCGGCGCGGGTCACCGACACCAGCCAGCACGTGATCCCGCCCGGCCGCGAGCGCTACCTCAGCGAGATCAGCGACATGTGTCGCGGCTACCGCCAGTGGACGAGCGAGCAGTGCGCGCTGGCCAGCGACGTCGACGCGCTCGCGCGCACCACGCAGCTCCTCGGCGGCCCCGCCCACCCCGGCTTCCTCCCCTACGGCGAGGCGGCGCTCGGGGCCGCGAAGGAGAGCGTCGCGGGGCTCATGGCGGAGCACGACGAGCGCCTCGAGCGCCTCGACGCGCGGTGCAGGCAGATCCTCTCCGAGTGGAGCGACTGGGACGCCGCCTACGCCGCGGACCAGTACACCTACCGCGTCCGCACCCGCGACATCACGGTCGAGAGCTACCGCCACTCGCTGAGCGACACGAAGATCCCGAAGGTCGCGCGCCCGCGCTACGAGGGCGCGGCGGACCGGCTCCGCTGGCGGCTGCTCGAGAGCGTGCCGGGCGAGTATCCCTATACGGCGGGCACCTTCCCGTTCAAGCGCACGGCCGAGGACCCGACGCGCATGTTCGCGGGTGAGGGGCCGTCGGAGCGCACCAACGCGCGCTTCCACTACCTCGCGGGCGGTCAGCCAGCGGCGCGCCTCAGCACCGCCTTCGACTCGATCACGCTCTACGGCGAAGACCCGGACTTCCGCCCCGACATCTACGGCAAGATCGGCGAGAGCGGCGTCAGCGTCTTCACGGTCGAGGAGGCCGAGCGCCTCTACGCGGGCTTCGATCTGTGCGACCCGACGACCAGCGTCTCGATGACCATCAACGGGCCCGCGCCGACGGTGCTCGCCTTCTTCTTCAACACCGCCATCCGCCAGCAGTGCCGCCGCTTCCTGAAGGAGGAGGGCCGGCTCGACATCGACGACAAGATGGTGCTCCAGCCGGACGCCGAGCGCGGCGCCACCTGGGCCGAGACCCGCGCGCTACTGAGCGACGAGGAGCTCGCGGCGTGCCGGGAGAGGGCGCTGAAGAGCGTCCGCGGCACCGTGCAGGCCGACATCCTCAAGGAGGATCAGGGCCAGAACACGTGCATCTTCAGCACCGAGTTCGCGCTGAAGATGATGGGCGACGTGCAGCAGTTCTTCATCGACCACGGGGTCCGGAATTTCTACAGCGTCTCGATCAGCGGCTACCACATCGCCGAGGCTGGCGCGAACCCGATCCACCAGCTCGCCTACACCCTCGCCAACGGCTTCACGTACGTGGAGTACTACAAGGCGCGTGGCATGGACGTGAACGCCTTCGCGCCCAACCTGAGCTTCTTCTTCTCGAACGGGATGGACCCGGAGTACAGCGTCATCGGTCGGGTGGCGCGGCGCGTCTGGGCGGTCGCGATGAAGCGGCTCTACGGGGCGAACGCGCGCAGCCAGATGCTCAAGTATCACATCCAGACGAGTGGCCGATCGCTGCACGCGATGGAGATCGAGTTCAACGACGTCCGGACCACGCTCCAGGCACTGCTCGCCACCTACGACAACGCGCAGTCCCTCCACACCAACGCGTACGATGAGGCGATCACCACGCCGACCGAGGAGTCGGTGCGCCGCGCGATGGCGATCCAGCTCATCATCAACAAGGAGTTCGGCCTCGTCTTCTGCGAGAACGCCACGCAGGGAAGCTTCCTCATCGAGGAGCTCACCGACCTCGTGGAGGAGGCGGTGCTGTTGGAGTTCGACCGTCTCACCGAGCGCGGCGGCGTGCTCGGCGCCATGGAGCGCCAGTACCAGCGCGGTCAGATCCAGGACGACTCGCTGAAGTACGAGCACCAGAAGCACTCCGGCGAGCTGCCGATCATCGGCGTCAACACCTTCCTCCCCAAGCACGCGGCTGAGGCCTCCACCCCGACCGAGGTCGCGCTCACCCGCGCGAGCAAGGAAGAGAAGGAGCGCTGCATCACCCGGCTCGAGGCCTTCCACGCCGCGCACCGCGCGGACGCGCAGGAGGCGCTCGCCGAGCTCGAGCGGGCCGCGCTCGCGAACGAGAACCTCTTCGACGCCTTGCTGCACGCCACCGAGCACTGCTCGCTCGGCCAGATCACCCAGGCCCTCTACCGCGTCGGCGGCGAGTACCGCCGCAACCTGTGAGCTGATCGACCGCGAGCGGGGAAGGTGCCCTTATCGTGGACCGGGACGGACGGCGAGCACTACGTCTCGGGCTGCTCCGCGCTGGGTGATCGCGCGGCCGCGGCGGTCACCTTCGCGGGGCGTCATCCGCGGGCGCCCCGGGAACTCTCGCCCGCGCGCGCGGTCGGAGCGGCATGCGAACGATGTCCATCGCGCTGCTCCTGCTCCTCTGTCAGCCCTGCGCGCTGTCGGCGCAGCCGCCGTCGGTGGAGGACGCGATGCGGGCGCTGCGCGACGCCCACGGGGCGACGTCGCGTGAGCGCGCGCTCGAGCAGGCGGCCATCCGGATGCTCGACGCGGCGGCCGCGGACCCGCGCCACCCGGCGGTGAACATCGGCCTCGCCAACGCCGCCCACGCCTTCGCCGCGGTGGACCGCTGGGAGACGGCCGAGGCGCTCTGGCGGCGCGCCGTCGCGGAGGGGCTGCCGCAGCTCGCGGAGGGTCCGCCGGACGACCTCGTCCCGATGCTCGAGACGGCGCTCGCGGACGCGCTCGTGCAGCTCGCGCGCCGCGCCGCCCTGCGAGGCGACTGGGGCGAGGCGGCCGCGCGCTACGGCTCCGTGTGCGACGCGGCGCGCTTCGAGCGATCCCGGGCCGTCGGGATGGACGAGCGGATCCTGGCCGCGCTCGACGGCGCAGCCGAGGCCTTCGAGCGACGGGGCGACCTGGTCCGAGCGGCGCACTATCTCTCGCGCGCCGCGGACCACCCCCTCGGCCGCGCGCACGCGACCGAGCGCCGCGCCCATGCGCCCGCGCTCCTCCGTCGCGTCAGCCCCGACTGACCGAGCGCCGTCGGCCCGCGCGCCCGATCAGCCACCCGAACGCGCCCAGCATGAGCCAGGGGAGGTTGGGTGCGTGACCCGCGCTCCGGCAGCCACAGCCGGCGCTCTGCGCCGCGGCCGGCGGCTCCTCGGCCTCGACCGCGGGCTCCGTCGCCGGCTCTGTCGCCGGCTCTGTCGCGGGCTCCGTCGGCTCCCCGATGGGCGGCGGCTCGCCGTCGGGCTCGACGCAGCGTCGCGCACGATCGCACGTGCTGTCGTTGTTCAGGCAGGTCCCGTCGGGCTCGCAGCCGCGGGGGCGGATGCGCGGGTGCGCCTGCCCCTCGACCTCCTCGAGGCACATCCCGATCTCCTCGGGCGCGCAGGTCCGCCCCCCGTCGCAGTCCGCGTCCGACGCGCAGCGCGTGGGCACGCAGACGGGCCACGGCCGCAGCGGTCGACCGAGCGGATCGGTCGCGCCCTCTTCGACCTCCGGGAGGATGGCGATGGCGCCGCGTGGGCAGCTCATCTCCTCGAGCGGCGGCGGCGCGACGTCGGCGCGGGCCGCGAGCGGGGTCAGGAGGACGAGCAGGCCGAGCGTTCGAGCGATTCGCATGCCCGAGCATCTCATCCCCCGCCCTCGGCCGCGAGCCTGAAGCACGGAGCTGCGGGCGCTGCCTACACCACGAGGCGCACTTCGCCGAGGAGCCCGTCGCGGCCCCCGACTCGCCCGGGCGTGAGCGCGAGGGTCCGCGCAGGATCATCCGAGAAGCAGGTCGGCGGCTGGCAGCTGTCCGCGGGCCCGAGGCGTGGGTCGCCTTCGAAGTAGAGCTGCGTGATCAGCCGACCCGCCCCGCCGGGCGCGAACACGCGCGCGTGCAGGTGGGCCGGGCGGGGCCCGTCGCTCGTCTCGTACGCGCCCGGCATGATGGTCTCGAACGCGAAGCCGCCGTCGGCCGCGGTGACCACGCGCCCCCGCAGGCGATGATCGGTCGCGCCCGCGGCGTGGTAGACGCCGTCCGCGTCCGCCTGCCAGATGTCGATCACGTAGCCCGAGAGCGGCGTGGCGCAGTCGCGCACGTCGATGAGCGAGCCGCGGATCAGCAGGCGCTCGCCCGGCTCGTCCGCGGCCGCGATCACCATCCGGCTCGGAGCGCCGTCCTCGTAGAACGGGCCGAGCGCGTCCTCGCCCGTCGCTTCGCACGCGCCCGCGTCGGTCCCTCCGTCGCGGCCGGCGTCGCTGCCCCCATCAGCGGCCGCGTCGATCATGGGCGAGGCGTCGCTCGCGTCCGTCCCGGCGTCGGTCAGCCCGAGGGCCTCTCCGCAGCCGGAGAGCGCCGCGCCCAGGGGGACGGCGCCGAGCAGGCGTAGAGCGTGGCGTCGTCGCATCGGGTCTCCGGCCATCGCGAGGTGTAGCCTGCTGCTCCTCGATAGTCTCGCTCTCCGGGAGACCCGATGCGGACCACCACCCTCACGCACCGACGAGCCACGGGCGGCCTGCTCGCCGTGGTCCTCACGCTTGGCGCCTGCGCGTCTTCGAGCACGGACTCGACCCCGGACGCCGCCGCCCCGGACGCGCGGCGCCTCGACGCCGACGATCCGCGTCCGCCTCCGCCTCCGCCGCGGCGGGCGTGGAGCCCCGCCCCGCTCCCGCCGGCCTACGACCCGGGCCCCGCCACTGACCGCGAGCCGCTCGCGCTCCCGGAGCGGGAGTGGGCGTGGGTCCCGCTGCCGCGCACGCGGTGCCTGGACGGATCGTCGAGCGGCGTCCTCATCAGCGCAGGCGCGCCCGACGCGGGCCTGATCCTCTACCTTCAGGAGGGCGGCGCCTGCTTCAACGAGGCCTCTTGCAGCTCCGGCACGTCCCGATTCAGCTTCGGCGCCGAAGCCGGCGAGCGCTTCGCCGAGCGCCTGGACACCTACACGTGGCTCTTCACGCGCGGCGACGCCTCCAACCCCTTCCGAGACTGGACCTTCGTCTTCGTCCCGTACTGCTCGGGCGACGTCTTCGCGGGCGACGTTCTCGAGGCCGAGAGCGGCTTCACCCATGTGGGGGCGGTGAACATGCGCATCGCCCTCGAGCGGCTCACCGACACCTTCGAGCCATCGCATGTATTATTGACGGGATCCAGCGCGGGCGGCTTCGGCGCCGCGATGAGCTACGAACGCGTGCACGACGCGTTCGTGGACGCGCGGGTGACGCTCCTGGATGACTCGGGCACCCCGCTCCACGAGCCCTATATGCCCACCTGCCTCCAGCGGCAGTGGCGCGACGCCTGGGGCCTGACGAGGACGCTCCCGTCCAGCTGCGAGGTGTGCCGCGAACCAGAGGGTGGCGGCCTCGTCGGCCTCCTCTCTCACCTCGCCGAGCGCTATCCCGCCCAGCGCTTCGGTCTGATGACCTACCGCGAGGACTACGTCATCCGCCTCTTCTTCTCGATGGGCTACACGGCGCGCTGCGACGTCTTCACGCTCTACCCTCCGGAGGTCTTCGTCGAGGGGGTCGGGCAGCTCGAGCGAGAGGTGTTCGCGCCTCACGCGAACCTCTCCCTCTTCGTCGCGGAGGGCGCCGAGCACATGCTCCTCCCCGGCGCCGGCTCCGATCCCGACCGGGCCTTCGTCCGCGACCTCGTCTTCGGCGAGTAGCAGCGCTCGGCGCCTCGGGACGACCCCGCTGGCGACGTTGCCCCTGCGCTGCGCACGCGCCGCCGACGAGCCTCTGTTCTGTATATACGGGGGTTGTGATCGTGCTCGTGCCGGAGCCGAGGAGTAGTCTCGCGCGGGGAGTGGGCGCCGCGGGTTCAGATGGCCCCGGTGGTCGGCGGCGCCTCGTCCTCGGGCGGGGTGACCGGCGCGTCGCTGGGGGCGACCACGTCGCCCGAGCCCGATTCTCGGCGGCGCGGGAGAGCGAGCCCGGAGTCCTCGCGGCGCTCGCCGGGGGGCAAGTCGAGGTCGGGGGCTGCGCCGAGCAGCTCGGCCCGGCGCAGGAGCGTGACGAGCACGAACCGGCGAAGCCCGCTCGCGACACGCGACAGGTCGAAGCGGAACGAGCAGTAGTTGAGCTGCGCGTGGTCGGTCACGCCGAGCGCGAAGAAGCCGCGAATGTCGTCGATCGACCAGACCATTCGCTGACGGCTCTCGGAGACGTCGCGCAGCGTCGCCGAGATGGCGGCCGGGCCTGCCTCGAGGCCGACTGCGCAGTCCTCCGGGAAGCCCGCGCGATGCCGGGTCTCGATCGCCATCCGCACCTGGTTCTGCTGCTCTCCGTCGTACTCGAGCGTCAAGCTGACGAAGGAGTCGAGCTGCAAGCTCCCCGACACGTGCGCCTCCTGCTCCGCGGGAGCTTCCGCGATCGGTCCCGTCGCCAACGTGGGCAAGGCCATCGCGGGCGCTGCCTGGGCGCGGCGATAGATGGCCAGCAGGGCCATGCGCCGGAGCTCCGCCATCTGGTGCACATCGAGCTCCAGTTCTTGCCCGCAGGCTTGGAACGTCGCGGACGACGCCGCGGCGGCCCGCACGACGCCGCTGAAGGGCAGCTCGTAGCGCACCTGCAGTCCCTGACGATCGAACGACTCGAGCTCGGCGCTGGCATACGACGAACCGAAGCGCAGCTGCATCTCTGCGCATCCGCGAAGGCCGGTGCGACGCGTGAGGAGGGTCGACACGTAGTCCGTGCTGATGGTGGGCGCAGAGACGAGCGTGAGCTCGGTCAGACCCCAGCGCATCTGCGCCACGACCACCGGAGCGTCGGAGTCGCCCAGACGAACGTCCGCCACGTGCGCGGTGGCCCCCCTTCGACTGGGAGCGCCGCGCGACGAGCCAGCTCCGCCGCTCGACCCCGCCGACTCCGAAGGCATCGAGGAGGCCGTGCGTGGGCGACAGCCCACGCCGAGGATCAGGCCGAAGATCATCGCGACCGAGAGGCCGCGGCTGAGCCACGTGAGTCCACTCATCGCGGCCGAGACTGGCGGCTGCCGAGTTCGAAGACAAGGCGATCTGTTGGGGATGGCCCAGGGCGCCCTCGCGGCACGCGGGAGGTGCTGCGCGAGCGAGCCCGCGCGGCGGGTCAGTCGGCGCGCTCGGGGCAGCTCGCGCCCGCCTCGAGGGAGACGACGGGCAGGGTGCTCCGGAAGGTGCGACCGGCGACCTGCACCTCGACTTCGACCTCCGACTCGTCGGCGCCCACGTCGTAGACGACGCAGTCCCAGAAGAGCGGCTCCTCGACGAGCGGCTGTCCGTTGGCCGAGACCGTCATGCCCTCGTCGAAGCCGCGGAGGGGGACGTCGCTCTGGTCGGCCAGGAGGCGGACGCCGATCATCTCCTCGCACCCCGCGTACAGCGCCTCGCGCTCGGGCTCCTGCGCGACGACGACGGCCACGCTGTCGAGCTCGACGGCTTCGATCTCCAGGCGATCGAAGAGCTCCCCCGAGGTCGCGTCGCCGATGCGGACGTGAGAGACGCCCGGTCGGTTGGCGCGCACGGTCACGTAGCCCTCCACGGGGTAGAGCGGATCCCCTTCCTCGGTGGTCGGGCCGAAGGTGGAGTCGCCCTCGCGCACCGTCAGCGCGGGGCCGGTGGAGGTCGCGACGTAGTCGGGCAGCGGCGCGCCCTCTCTCGTCCGGAGGCCGATGTCGAGCGTGCCGCCGACGAGCACGGGGCCGAGCCGCAGCATCGGCTCGTCGAAGAACATGCGCCCCACGAAGGTCAGACCGTCGGGGGTCGCCGCCGAGCAGGTCTCCCCGGCGGGGCACTCCCCCGTCGTCGCCCGCTCCCCGTCGACCTCGCCGAGGCAGGCCAGGCAGAGCACAGACAGGAGAGCGACGCTCAGGGCCAGGGCTCGAGCGCGGTGGGTCTTGGAACGCATCATCGGACCTCCATGAAAAGTCATGGGGGGCGTCATCGCAGAGACCGTGCCGAGCGCCCTGCGGCCGTGGAATGCGCCTCGCGGCGCTCGTCGGCCTGGAGACCGTGGCTCCTCCTCACACCTGCGCCGCGGTGTGTCAGGGTCGGCTCAGAAGCCCGCGCCGGTGACTCTCCAGTGCCCGTCGATCAGGCTCAGCCTCACGAGGGTCTGGAAGCCGGGCGGGATCGCTTCGCCCTCGAGCTGCACGACGAACACCCGGCGCGGATACGAACCGGCGAGGGCGATCGCGTCGTCGTCCTCGGCGGAGCCGCAAGAGCCGGGCTCGGGGTCGAGCTGCGCCCAGTACGACGCCAGGTCGCCCTCCAGGCCGTCCGGCCCCTCCACCTCGCGCAGGAGGGTGACCTCCACCTCCCCCGTCTCGCTGAAGCCCGCCGCCTGGCGGAGGAGCGCCTCGAGGTCGATCGCGACGTCGCAGGGCGAGTCCATCGTGTGCGGCACGCCCACCACCTCGGAGAGCGACTCGGCGTCGTGCGCCATGAGCGACTGGAAGTAGGTGGCGGCGAGGGCCTGCGCGCCGTCCTGGTCCAGCGTCTCGGACGCCTCCGGCGCGCTCGCTGGTTCCTCGTGGCCGGAAGACGCGACGGGAGTGTCCGACGCCGTCTCCGGGTTCGGCTGGGGCGCGGCGCACGCGCAGAGCGCGACGGCGAGAGACCATGACGAGAGTCGTGTCACGGATGGACGATACCGCATGCGTGGCGCTCGGCCGGGGATGCGCGCGGCGCTCGCGCAGGGTCGGACCCGAGTCCGCTTGCTCTGCTACGTTTGCGTGATGACCCTCGCTCGCGCCGCGGCGCTCTTCTTCCTCTGCGTCACTCTCGCGTCGGGATGCAGTGAGGCTTCGCCGGGCTCGGACGCGGGGCGCGACGCCGGGCAGGACGCGGGACCCGCCCCGGGGGTTCCTTGCTCGGAGCCGGCGCCGGGGCCCTGCTTCGGAGCGGGGGGCCCGTCCAACCCCTGCCTGACCGAACGCGCGGAGTGCGTCGACGACTACTGGCGCTGCACCTCCGCCGAGCAGCACTTCGAGAACACCGGCACGTTCTGCGAGACGCAGCCCGCGCCTTCCGACGGCGGGCTCTGAGACGCGTCAGCCTCGGGCGCCGAGCGCCTCGCGCGCCTCGTGGATGTTGTCGCGCATCATCGACGGGTCGGCCCCGTGGGCGAGCGCCCGCTCGTACCACTCGATCGCCACGGCGTACTCACCGAGGAAGTAGCAGGCTGCGCCGACCTGCGAGTAGGCGTCGCCGCGGCGCTCGGGGAACTGTTCGGCGACCGCGAGGTAGGCGCGCCGCGACTCGTCGAAGCGTCGGTCCAGCATCAGCGCGGCCGCGGCGTTGACGGCCTGGTTGTCGGCCGAGCCCGTGTCCACGTGCTTCATGAACTGCTCGCGGGCGGCCTTTGCGTCGCCGAAGTCGACGCTGGCGGGCCGGCTCACCTTCATGAACCCGAAGATCGCCGCGGCGAGCGCCAGCGCCGCCAGCACCCCCGTGCAGGCGCCCGCGACCATCGCCCCGCTCGTGTTCTCCGTTCCCCCCAGCGCGAGGTCGACGAGCGCCAGGAGGCTGACGGAGCCGAAGGCCAGGGCCCCCATGGCGCCGAGGCAGCCGAGCACCTTGCTGCGCGAGCGGCGAACGGGCGCCGCGCCCACGTGGGCGTCGAGTCGTGTCTGCATGGCGAGTCTACGAGGCGGCCGCGCTGACCTCCCCCTCGTCCGAGGACGTCTCCGGCGGGATGTGCCCGGCGCCGGCACGATCGCTCGATGAATCCCCAGAAGCGTCGCGTCGCCCGCGGACATGATAGAAGTCCACGGGACATGCGACATGCGAAGACCTGGGTCCTGGCGGCGCTGCTCGCGGCTGGATGCGCGAACGCACCCGCCAGCCCGTGCGACGAGATGTGCGATGGCACCGCCCGCTGCATCGCGGGGAACGAGGCGTGCGGCGCGGAGGGCTTCTCCGGTGGCGGCGCGTTCGCCGCGGACTGCGTCAGGCTCTGCGAGGCGGCGGGCACTGGGCTCGACGCCTCGCAGGAGGCAGACGCGCTCGCGTGCCTCGACTGCTTGCGCGCGGGGACCGACTTCGCCTCGTGCAACGGGGAGACCGCGCTCGACACGGTCTGCCACGACGTCTGCCGAACCGACGGGGCGGCCGCGTTCCGCAACACGTTCGGGCCCGCGATCTTCGACGCGCAGCCGGGCATCGAGTGCCTGCGCCGATGACGCCCTGACGCGGCGGCGGCCTCACGGAGCGAGTGTCCGCGAACCCTCACCGAAGAGCCGCGCACCATGCAGCGAATACGCGCAGATGTCCTGGGCTGGCTCGGTGGCGTGGGCCTCGGCCTCCTGATCGACCTCGTCCACGCGGTCGCCTGGCGCGCCGCGCTGCGCAGGGCCGACGGCGACCTCGCGTTCGTGGTGGTCGTGGCGCTCCTGGCCGCCACGCCGTTGGTCGTCACGGTCGTGGTCTCCCTGAAGATCCTGTCGCTTCGGCTCACGGTCCCGCGCTGCGTGGTCCTCTTCGTGGTCCTGGCGCTGACCAATGTCGTCCAGAGCGTGGCGTACTTCGAGGTGGCCTTCCCCGGGATGCTCGCGCCCGTCGCCATCGGTGGGCGCGGCCTGGGCCTGCTCCTCTCGCCGTTTGCGTTCGGCGTCGCCGCAGTGCTGGCGTGGCGGCGCATCCGCGCCTCGACGGACTCTGCCTCCAACGCCGGGAGGGGGTGAGCCTCGTGGGTCATCGCGGCGGCGCGGCGGCCAGGCGAGTGAGCGCGAGCGCGAGGGCGCCGAGCGAGAGGACGAGGCACAGCCCGATCCCGGCCAGCGCCGCCACGTGCTCCGTCATGGCGTCTCGCCGTCCCGGTCGGGCGGGTCTTCGAAGATGTCGGTCCAGAGCTCGACTCTGTGCGCGAGGTACGCGTCGTCGGCGCTGAAGGTGACACGCCCCCGCACCTCGGCGAAGGGGAACGCCACCTGGTCGCCGGGGAGGTCGGCGCCGAGCGTCGATGCTCGGAGCAGGACCAGCGAGCCATCCGCTTCGGCCAGCCCGACGTGGAAGCGTCGCATGATGTCGTCGCAGCTCGCGTCGCCATCGAGGGCGGACCGGAACCCGTCGGCGACCTCCCGGGTGGCTCGGACGAGGCCGTAGATCCGGGCCCCGTCGGGTCTCGCCGCGAGCAAGAACGCCAGCCAGTCTCGGCCCGAGCGCTCTCGCACCGTCGCCGTCACCGGGCCGTCGTACCAGTCGTGGTGCTCGACGTCGGCGCCAGCGAGGTCCACGCGGGATAGGGGATTCGGCAATGTGGCTGGCACTCTAGCATGTGCGGGCTCGCGTCCCCGCGTCTCGAAGGGGGGGCGTCACGAGATGGGTGGTGATGCGCGGGGTGGACCGGTTCGTAGGTAGTAGAGCGTGGCGACCACGCGAGGGTGGTCGGAAAGGAGACGTGAGCATGAGCGAGCAGCGTTTCGGGGAGAGCTATCGGGGGACGGCGCCGGAGAACTATCAGAAATTCTTCGTGCCCATGATCGGCGCGCCCGTCGCGGACGACCTGGTCGAGCGAGCTGGGCTGGCGCCTGGGGAGCGGGTCCTGGACGTCGCCTGCGGAACGGGGGTGGTCACGCGCCTGGCCGCGGAGAAGGTCGGCCCCGACGGGCGGGTGGCCGGGCTGGACGTAAACGCTGGCATGCTCGAGGTCGCACGGCGTGCGACCCCGCCCGGGTTGTCCATCGACTGGTACGAGGCCGCCGCCGAGTCGATTCCCCTGTCGGATGAATCCTACGATGTCGTGCTCTGCGCGATGGGGTTGCAGTTCATGACGAAACGGCTGGATGCGCTGCGCGAGATGCGGCGCATCCTCGTGGAGGGAGGACGGGCCCTCTTCGAGCTCCCGGGGCCGACCCCGAGGGGGTTCGAGCTGATGGCGGACACGCTGACCCGGCACGTGGGCGCGAAGGCGGCTGGCTTCGTGCAGATCGTCTTCTCGCTGCACGACACGGACGACCTGGAGCAGCTCGTGACGAGCGCTGGCTTCCGGGAGGTTCGCGCCACCTCCGAGCTGCGTCGCTTTCCTCTGCCGCCCCCGGCGAAGCTCCTCTGGGGGTACGTGAGCAGCACGCCCCTCGCGGCCGCGGTGGCGTCGGCCACGCCCGAGCAGCGAGCCGCGCTCGAGGGCGAGTTCTGCGCGCGATGGACGGACCTCCCCGCGCAGGCGCAGTCGTCGCTCGAAGTGCGCATGACCACGGTCGAGGCGGTGAAGTGAAGACAGCTCAGGGCTCGCGGCGGAAGCGCTTCTTCACCCCGCGCACGGCCTCTCCGAACGCCGGGTCGCGGTGGGGCGCCGCGAGGGCCCACGGGCTGAGCTGCATGGCGAAGGTGCTCTCGAGCTGCATCCAGCGCTCTCCGACCCCGAGGCGGCTCGGCGCGTCGCCCTCGCGGTCCAGCTCGCGCTCGATCGCGCGGTCGGGCACGCCGTGCGGGGTGTGGGGCGGGGTGAGGAAGAGGCCGCCGCGTCCGAAGACCTGGTCTCGGTCGGGGCCGGTGAGGATGCCGTTCAGCTCGGTCGCCGCGTTCTTGTGGAAGTAGGGCGGCCGGAAGGTCTCCTCGGTGACGTCCCAGCGCTTCGGGAAGGCGACGAAGTCAGCCGCGTTCTCGCCCGGGTGATCCAGCGGCGCGCTCAGGACCGTGAAGAGCGAAGGGTCGGGGTGGTCGCGATCGATGGCGCCCACGGGGACGAACATCTCGAGGTCGTAGCGGTAGGGCGTCAGGTTGCCGTGCCACGCGACGACGTCGAAGGGGCTGCCTTCGCGCTCGGCGTGATGGAGGGCGCCGCCGTGCTTGGCGACGATCTCGAAGGGCGAGTCGTCCTCCTCGAAGGCGGCGACGGGCGCCTCGAAGTGACGGGCGTCGGTCACGGCGTTGGCGCCGATCACGCCGCGCTCGGGGAGCTCGAAGTGGCGGGCGTAGACCTCGAAGACGTAGCCGCGCGACGGCCCCTCGACGTCGACGGCGAAGGTGACGGCGCGGGGCAGGATGGCCAGCTCGCCGGGAGAGAGCGAGAAGTGGCCGAGCTCGGTGCGGACGTGGAGCGCGCCGGTGTCCGGCAGCAGCAAGAGGTCTCCGTCGTGGTCGACGAACGCGCGGCGGTCCATCGAGCGGGTGGCCGCGTACTGGTGGGCCGCGAAGCCGCGCCGCGTGGCCGGGTCGCCCGCGCCGCCGTAGGTCGCCATGCCGTCCACGAAGTCGTGCTCGGCCTCGATGGCGCGAGGCCTCCAGCCGCGAAGGGCGATCTCGGGGCGCGCCTCGAGGTAGCTGAGGTTCCAGGTGGGGTGGGCGTAGGCGCGCCAGGGGCCGACGCAAGTGGACGGGCGGATGCGGTAGGTCCAGACGCGCTTGTTCTTCGCGCGCGGCACGGTGAAGGACGTGCCGTTGATCTGCTCGGCGTAGAGGCCGTACTTCGGCGCCCGCGGGTTGTTGCGATCACGCGGGAGCGCGCCGTCGAGCGCCTCGGACTCGTGCATGGCTCCGAACCCGCGGATCATTCGCCGTCCTCCTCGTTCTCGTCGTCGCGTCCGAAGGGCAGCGGCGCGCTCAGCGCGTCCTTGCCGCGCACGAAGTCGAAGCGGTCGCGGGTCAGGCAGTAGCTCGGCCCGCCCAGGCGACCGACGGTGTGGAGCGCGTCCTGATCCACGTGCCAGCGATCGTTGGCGAGGCCGTCCGCGAGCCAGACGTGCACGACCTCGGCGATGACGAGGTTGCCGGCCATGGGCTTGCCCGGGTTGGTGCGCACGATCTGGAGGGTACGGCACTCGAAGGCGACGGGGGCCTCCAGCAAGCGCGGCGGCTTCACGACCTTGCTCGGCGCGGCGCTCAGGCCGACCATGTCGAGCTCGCTCTCACCGTAGGGCAGGTCCTCCGCGCACGCGGCCATCTCGCGGAAGTACGACTCGACCGCGACGTGCACCACCATCTCCCCCGTGCCGCCCTCGGCCGGCGGGGCGACGTTGCGCAGGGTGTCCTTGTCGCCGTCCTTCATCGTCAGCGGCGAGAAGACGAGGACCATCGGGTCGGCGCCCACGCCGTTGAAGAAGGAGAACGGCGCCAGGTTCACCTGGCCCGCGGGCGAGAGGCTGGAGACGAAGGCGATGGGCCGCGGCGTCACGCAGCCCGCGAGGATCTTGTAGCGGTCGGAGGCGCTCAGCGAGCGAGGGTCGACGTCCATGGCGCCAACCCTGGGGTCCCGGGCCGCGTTTGTCACTGGCTCCGTGAGATGCGCCTGGCGCCCTTCGCCGCGAGCCAGTCCGCCGCGCGGTCGACGACGCTCCCGAGGAGGAGCACGTCCTCGCCCTCGACCGTGGCCCCGCAGCCGAGCGCCTTCTTCATCTCGGCCGCGAGCGCCTCGCGGTGCGCCTCGGGCAGGCCGCTGACGCGCGTGGCGGTCTTGCCGCCGCGCCCCTTCTTCTCGCGCCGCACGGTCACCTTTTGATCGAAGCGCAGCGGATCGAAGGGCGGCGGCGCGTCGCGTTCGTCCGCCTCGGGTGTGTCGACCGCAGGCGCGCTCGGGAGCTCCAGCCCTCCACCCAGCGCGGCGAACGGGTTGTGCTTCAGCGCGTCGGCCCCGCCCGTCTCCACGCCGCGATCCTTCTTGCTTTTCTTCCCCATGGTCGACGCTCAGCATGCCATCGTCGGCCCCGATGGCGAGCGAAGCCCGAGCTTGGCGCTGGCTGCTGCTGCTCATGCCCGTGGCGCTCCTCCACCGCGCCGCGTACGGCATGGCGCGCGTCGGCGCGGCGTACGCGCCGCTGGAGCACGGGCGGGACTGGGAGCTCGACCGCGTCGCCCTGTCGCTCGCCAGCCACGCCCACTGGGTCGGCTACCTGCTCACGGCGGCGCTGTGCTGGAGGCTGCCGCCCAAGCTCGTGCTCTGTCTCGGCGCCGCGATCTTCCTCGCGGGAGCGGGGGTCCTCGCCGCCTCCCCCGAGCTCGCGCAGGTCGGCTTGGTGGTGATCGAGCTGGGCCACGCCGTCACCGCGCTCTCGTTCTGGTTGGTGCTCGCGCGCATGTTCGGCGCGGGGGAGCGGCACCTCTGCAGCGTCG
The DNA here is from genome assembly GCA_040218145.1 of Sandaracinaceae bacterium. Taxonomy (GTDB): domain Bacteria; phylum Myxococcota_A; class Polyangia; order Polyangiales; family Sandaracinaceae; genus JAVJQK01. The sequence continues at coordinate 20,447 of JAVJQK010000015.1, forward strand.
CGTTCGTCGGGCTCGTGCTGGCGTACACGCTCGGCACCGTCGTCGGATCGACGGCCCTCGAGCTGGCGCATCGCTACGTGACCCGGTCCGGCTGGGTGGTCCTGGTCGCCGCCGCCGCGGCGGCGGTGGCCGTGTTCGCGTGGGCCGCGTGCAGCTCTCCGCGGGAGCGGGTCAGCCTCGTGGGCGCCAGGCCCGTCCTGCTGCGCGCGGGCGTGGCCACCGTGGTGTGGTCGGGCGTGGCCCTGGTCGGGCTGGTCAGCGTGAGCTACGTGGAGCTCGCCGAGGCGTCCACGACCGGCGTCATGATCGCCGCCGTCTCGTCCTCGCTCGCGACGCTCGCGGCTCCGATCGGCCTCTACTTGCTGCATCGCCGACAGGCGGCGATCTCGACCCTTCAGCTCGTCGCGCTCGCGGTGCTGCTCCTCGGCCTCGGCGCCGCGGCGAGTCGGTGGGGCGGCGGGGCGGTGGGAGTCGTGGGCGTCGCCCTGTGGGGAGGGGCGGCGGTCGTCGTGAAGCCCCTGCTCGCCGCGTGGCTGACGTTCGGCGCGCCGACGCGGTGGGCCGCGATCGGGCTCGCCGCGAAGCTCTGCGTCGGGGCGCTGCTGGCGTACCTCCTGGCGGCGGCGCCGCCCGGCGTGACCCTCTACGGGGCCGCGTCGGGCGTCGGGTTGGCGCTCGCGCTCACGTTGCTCGCGACGGCGCGGTCCCTCGACGCCAAGCTCGGCCCGCCGGACGTCGACGCGCCGCGCTCGTTCTGAGGTCAGCTCGGAGCCGTCGCCCACGTGACGGAGTGCGCGCAGTCCGCGTCACCCTCGTCGACGCACGTGAGCTGCGCGACCTCGACCCCATCGAGACCCATCGCGCCGTAGATGATGAGGTCGCTGAAGGTGCAGAGGTCGCAGATGAACGGGTGATGGCTGGTCCAGTCGGTGTAGCGCACGATCGAGCGGCCTGGCTCGAGCAGCTCGACCTCCACGCGCCCGGTGTCGAAGTGGGCGCCCCAGAGCCGCGGCGCCAGGGCCCGATGCAGCTTGGGCGAGGCGATGCGTCGGAGGAGCATCCGGTGGACCAGCGTGAACGACCTCTCGAGCGCCTCGGTCCCGCCCTCGCGCGCCAGCCGCCGCGCGCCTTCGCGCCCGAGGTCGCGCACGATCTCGTCGCAGAAGCCGTGGAACATCGACGCGGGGTACCATCGCGACGACAGGATGCCGAGGGCGGGCAGCTCCCGGTGAATCCGCTCGCCGTCGGTCTCCAGGGAGCGCGCGAGGCGCTGCATTCGCTCGGCGGGCTCGTGCTCCTGCATCCAGAGCAAGATCTGACGCACGGCGGCGCCCTTGATCCGCCCGGAGGGTTCACCGCCCGCACCCATCGGACAGACGGTAGCAGCTGGTCCTCAGCTCGGCGCGCCGCGGGGAGCTCGGAGCGAGTCTCGACGCGTCTCGGGCTCGCTCGAGCTACGGCGACGCCGCTCGTGCTTCGCGCGCGTGCGGCGGCGTGCCATCGTGAGCGCCGATGGTGAAGCGCAGGCGACGGTGGATGGCGCTGCTCGGCCTCGGGCTGTTCGCTTCGGCGGCGGCGACGACCTACCTGTCGGACCTCGCGCACTTCGCGCAGCGGGGCTTGCTCTCCGCGACTCGGTCCGGGATCCCGCGAGGCTGGCTCGACGCGGCGCCCCTCCTCGGCCTCGTGATCGCCGTGGCGCTCGGCTGGCGTTGGCGCCCACGCTGGGCGCTCGTGGTCGGCGTGGTCGTCGTGCTCGGCAGCGCGGGCGTGTTCGTCGCGGATCCCACCAGCGCGAGTCTCGCGGGCGCCGCCGCGAGGCTGAGCTACTCCATGCTCGGCTTCGCCGCCGTGACGAGCGCCGCTCGATGGTACGCGCCCGACGAACCCCTCCGCTTCGTGACGTGTCTGGTGCTGCTCGCGTGGGCGCTGTCCGCCGGCGGCGTCGGCGGTCGGCTCCTGAGCGGCGTGTTGGAGGAGACGCCCGACTGGCTCCCGCTCGCGCTGGCGGGGTACGCGACGCTCTGCTGCGTCGGGTGGGCACTCGTCGCGCCCGTCGGCGAGGGCGCCTCGGTGCTCCCGCAGTCGCCGATCGGTCCGTACGCGCGTGGCGCCTCGGCGTGCGTTCTCCTGACCTCGGTGACCTTGCTCGACTCGCTGCCGGACTACGACGTGGGTCTGGACGCACGCAGCACGATGCCCGACGTCGCGCTGGTCTCCGGCGCGACGTGGGCGGGGGCGCTGCTCTTCCTCGCGACGCTGGCGTGGCTACGACGGCGCGGCACCACGCCCTCGCTCATCCGGTGGGCCGCGGGCGCGGCCCTCGTCGCCACGTGCGGGTGGCTGGCCATCGAGCTGACCTCGCTTCCCGGCGGCCCGGACTTGCGCGCTCCTGTTGACTACGACCCTGCCGAGCTCCCGCCGCTCCTCGGGCTCGGGCATCTCGCGAAGGGCTGGGCCGCGACCGCGCTGTCGCCCCTGCTCGCCTCCTGGGTCTTGATCGGTACGGAACGACGCCACGGCGCGGCGGCGCTCGGCCTCGCGCTCCTCGGGCCCGCGGCGCTCTGGACCGTCTGGACCGACGTGAGTCACGCCGAGTGGCTCCGGTTCCTGGTGGCCGGGCTGGCCGCGGTGGTCGCCCTCGTGCTCCTCGCGGCGTCCGGCGCCCTCGAGAGCAGCTTCGGCCCGCGCGTGCGAGACGAGCCCCGCTCGTTCTGAGCCAGGCGAGCGCTGCGCGAGGACGACCCGTTTCGTTCACCGCGCGAGAATGACGACTGAACAGGATCGTCCCCCTCGCCCGCGCTGCCCGACAACCACGCGAGAATGACGAACGAATAGGATCGTCCCCGTCGCCCGCGCTGCCCGACAGGTTTCGTTCACCACGCGAGAATGACGAACGAATAGGATCGTCCCCGTCGCCCGCGCTGCCCGGTCCCGAGAATGACGAACGAATAGGATCGTCCCCGTCGCCCGCGCTGCCCGACAACCACGCGAGAATGACGAATGAATAGGATCGTCCCCGTCGCCCGCGCCGCCCGACAACCACGCGAGAATGACGAATGAATAGGATCGTCCCCGCCGCCCGCGCTGCCCGACACGGATGCGGATGCGGTGGCGGAAGCGGTCGCGGGTGCGGAGGCGGAAGCGGTGGCGGTGGCGGTGGCGGAAGCGGACGCGGGTGCGGAGGCGGAAGCGGAGACGGTCGCGGATGCGGACACGGACGCGGTGGCGAACGCCGACGAAGGTCCAAACGCCTTGGGACCCGACGCCGCGGTCGCAGCGAGCCACCGCGGGTCCCGGGCCAGCGCTCGGGCCCCGCGGCTTCTCGCCTATCGCTCGCAGGCCTCGACCAGCGCACCCACCGCGGCGTCCAGCTCCAGCGCGGGCTCTCCCTCCAGCCCCCGCACCGCGACTCTCCGCGCGCGCTGCTCGCGCTCGCCGACGACGGCGACGAAGGGCACCGCCAGGGCGTGCGCGTCCCGGACTCGCCGCGACAGGCTCTCCGCCCGCGGATCGAGCCTCGCCCTGAGGCCCCGCGCCGTCAGCTGCGCGTGCACTTCTCTCGCGTACGGCAGCGAGGCGTCCGAGACCGGGAGCACCACCGCTTGCTCGGGCGCGAGCCACGGCGGCAGGCGCCCCTCGTGGTGCTCGAGCAGGACGCCGAGGAAGCGCTCCAGGCTGCCGAGCATCGCCCGGTGCAGCATGGCGGGGACCCGCCGCGCCCCGTCTTCGTCGGCGTACCAGACGCCGAAGCGCGCCGGGAGCACGAGGTCGAGCTGGATCGTGCCGCACTGCCACGCGCGACCGAGGCGGTCCTCGAGCGCGAGCTCGATCTTCGGTCCGTAGAACGCTCCCTCTCCCGGGTGCACGACGTGCTCACGCTCGCCGAGGGCGGCGCGCAGGGCGGCCTCGGCGCGATCCCACGCCTCGTCAGAGCCCGCGCGCTCCGCGGGGCGCGTCGAGAAGGCGAGCTGCACGCGGTCGAAGCCCACGCTGCGGTAGAACGCGGCGAGCGAGTCGAGGAACCGCGCGACCTCCGCCGCGACGTCGCGCTCCGGCAGCATGATGTGGCCGTCGTCCTGCGTGAACTGGCGCAGCCGGAACAGGCCGTGGAGCGAGCCGCTCGGCTCGTTCCTGTGGACGAGCCCCAGCTCCGCGTAGCGCAGGGGCAGGTCTCGCCACGAGAGGCTGCGCCGCGCGGCCAGCGCCAGGTGGCCCGGGCAGCTCACCGGCTTGAGCGCGTCCTCGCCCGAGACGAAGAGGCCGTCCCGGAAGTGCGCCCAGTGGCCGCTCCGCTCCCAGACCTCCCGACGCATGAGCTGCGGCGTGCGCACCTCCTCGAAGCCCTCCTCCCGGAGCCGCTGCCGCACCGCCGCCTCGAGCGCGCGGTAGGCGGCCCAGCCGCGCGGGTGCCAGTAGGCCATGCCCGGCGCCTCGGGCGCGAAGTGGAAGAGGTCGAGGCGCTCGCCGAGCGCGCGATGATCGGATTCGTCGAAGGACATGTCGGTCTCCTTGGAAGCCGGACGCCCGGCGGAGACCGCGATCACGCGAGCCCCGTCCGGGGCTCCGGCGGGGCTCGTGGTCAGTGGGATGAGACGCTCAGCGCGCGCGCACGACCAGGCCTCCGCAGGAGCGGAGAGCGGTGGTCGTGGTGGTGACGCGAGAGACGATCACGCCCTGAACGTGAGCCGCGTGGCGCAGGGCGTCAAGGCGCGATCTCGTACGCGCCGAGGGTCGGAGGCTCCGCGTAGCAAGCGCCGCTGCGGTCCCCCGCGAGCGTCTCCGCGCGACCCGCGCCCTGCGCCGGGCTCCCGGGCATCAGGCGGTAGTCGCCGCCGGCGCGATCGATCATCAGCGGATCCATCTGGATGATCGCCCCCGTCTCCGGCGGGATGCCATCCGAGAAGGTGGGGCCGGACCAGGAGGCGTCTTCGTCGAGCGCGAACCACAGGTTGTTGGCGAACGTGAAGGTCTCCGGAGACGTGCCCCCGCCGACGTTGACCCAGGTCCGGAGGTCGGCCGTGTTCAGCACGATGATGTTGTTCGCGAACACTCCGTCCCGCGACGGCACGAAGCGCGCGTCGGTCGACTCCTGAAGGATGCGCGCGATCCAGGTCTGCGGCTCGACGATCGTGTTGTGGACGAACGAACACGCGTCGCAGCCGACGTAGGCGATGGACGCGCCGCTCATCCCGCCCACGCGGACGAAGACGTTGGACTGCACGCGGATGCGCGCCGCCTCGTGCGGGGCGTCGTCGGGGCGGAAGAAGGCGAGGCCGGTCGAGCCGCCCGCGTTCACCGCGCGGCCGGGGATGTCCTCGAAGAGGTTGCCGTGGATGAGCGTGTCGGCGCTGCCGCCCTTGGCCTGCACGCCGTTCTGCACGACGTCGTGCACGTGGTTGCCGGTGATGACGCCGCGGTGGCAGCCGACCATGTCCACCGCTTCACCGCGGTCACAGCCGCTGATCTCGTTGCCGATGAGCCAGAAGTCGTCGACGCCGCTCATCTTGATGCAATCGTTGTTGCCGCCGCTGCCCGCGTCGCGCACGGTCAGGTTGCGCAGGACGAGGTGGTGCGCGGGGGTGCTGTAGTCGCCGCCGTCGTCGAGGTTCATGCCGTGCACCATGGCGTCGGCGATGGTGAAGCCCTCGATGACGACCCACGCCGCGTCCTGCATCGCCCAGCCCGTTCCGCTCGACGCGTCGATGGTCACGTCGCCGTCCGCGACGAACGCGATCGGGGCGCCCTCCTCGCCCTGGACGGTGCCGAGGTTCTGCGCGGGGTAGGTGCCCGCGGCGACGCGCACCTCGGTGCCCGGCGTGGCCATGCGCGCGGCCGCGCCGATGGTCTGGAGCGGCGCGCCCGCCGAGCCGTCGTTGCCGTCGTCGCCGTCGGTCGCGACGTGGAGCGTGCGGGCGTAGGTCACGCCGACGTCGAACGCGGGGGGCGGCGCGCAGGCCGGCGTGGGCATGCCCCCGTCGGGGCTCGACGCGTCCGGGTCGTCGCCTCCGTCGGGGGGCGGGTCGCTCGCGTCGACGCGGCCGCCGTCGATCGGCGCCGCGCCGTCCGGGCGTGGGCCCGCGTCCGCTTGCTCGCCGCCATCGCATCCCCACGCCGCCATCGCGGCGAGCGCCACCCAGGTCAGTCTGCCCATGGGGGCATGGTACCCCGCCAGCGCGCTGTGTGGGTGTCGGGGGGCATGCTCTCGCTCACGCGAGGAGGTGCGGGCGGCTCGAACGCGGGGCTCGTGCGGGCCGATGGAACGCGGTATCCCTCGGTCGTGGAGCAGCGAACCCTCGAGCCGAAGGACGAGCGCGGGCCGTGGCGCTGGGTCGTGATCGGCTGCGGCGCGCTGTTCCTCGGCGGGCTCTGCCTCGTGCCCGCCGTCGCGACGTGGCTCTTCTTCGAGCGGGACGCGGTCGACGAGGACGCGCCGCCGCCCGTCGTCTCCCCGGCGCCGACGCCTCCGATCGTGCCCGCGCCGCCCTCACCCACGCCGCCCTCACCCACGCCGCCCTCACCGACGCCGCCCACGCCGCCCTCACCGACGCCGCCGACGCCCAACGTCCCGCCGCCTCCGGCGACCGAGGCGCCGCGTCACGTCGAGGCGCGGGTGACCGAGTCGACGGGGCTCGGCTCGGTGCCCGTGGGCGCGACGTGCAGCTTCGACGTCACGCGGGAGGCGCTCGCGGACGGGACGTTCTGGTGCAACGCGCAGGTGCGCTGCGCGGGGCAGCTGCTCTATGGCGGACCCAGCGCGGGGTTCTTCGACTGCACGCTCTATGAAGGCGCGGAGCGGCACGTGGTCGGTGAGGACGCGAACACCACGAGCGTGGACCGTGACAGCGCGATGTCCTTGAACACCCTGACGCACACCCTGGTCGTGCGGGATGACCCGACCGGCAACCTCGGCGCGTTCACCGTGCGGGCCGAGGTCACCTCCGTTCGCTGACTCCACGTCAGCCCCATCGGGCGCCCGGGCGTCGTCAGGAGCCCCAGCGCTCGACGAGCCCGAGCACGCGATCGCGGAACGCGGCCTCGTGGTGCCGACCGAACTCCTTCCAGGTGCACAGGGTCTTCGGATCCTCGACCCGGTCGACGAAGAGCTTGCCGTCGAGGTGGTCGCACTCGTGCTGGTAGGTCCCGGCGGTCACGCCCCGGACGACGACGTCGATCGGCTCGCCGTGGCGGTCGAAGGCCTCGACCTTCAGCTCCGCGTGGCGCCGCACCACGCCTCGCAGATCGGGCACGCTCAGGCAGCCCTCGTAGTTCTCGAAGGTCTCGTCCGAGAGCGGCGTCAGCCTCGGGTTCACGAGCACGGTGAGCGGGATGTTGGGCTTGTACGGATAGCGCGGGTTGTCCTTCACCTCGAGCGCGCAGATCCGCAAGGGCACGTGCACCTGGTTGGCCGCGAGGCCGGCGCCGGAGGCGTCCCGCATCGTCTCGACGAGGTCGTCGATGAAGGTCTGCACCTCCTGCGACTGGAGCTGCTGCGGGGTCACCTCCGCGGCTGGCTCGCGGAGGATGGGGTTACCGATCTGGGCGATCTTGAGGAGGGTCATGGGGTCTCCGGAAGCGCGCGGTTCGAGGAGGCTGCGAGGCGCGCCACCGCGCTGCGTTGCACCGCGTGCAGGTGCACGCCGGGGCGCGCGCGCTTCATCAGGGCGATGGCGTCGTCGACGTCGGCCGCGAGGCCGCGCCGGATGATGAGGGCGGCGGCGAAGGTGGCGCTCCGGCCGTGCCCCATCGCGCAGTGCACGAAGATCGGGCCCGCCTCCTCCGCCAGCTCGTCCACGAGCGCGCGGAGCTCGGCCTCGGTGGGCGCGGCGGTGTCGAGGGTGGGCACGCAGACGTAGCGGTCCACCTTGGCGGTCCACGCGGAGCGCGGGAACTCGCTCGTCAGGTCGACCACGAGCCGCGCGTCCGCGGGGAGCTCGCGCGCGCTGATCGGACGGCGGCCGACGAGGATCCCGGGGGCGACCTCGTCGTGGGGGCGCTCGCCGAGGAGCCGCCCCTTCAGCTGCCAGAGCGTCCACGCGACGACGAGGTAGGGGAGCACGAGCAGGAGGCGCCAGGTCGTCAGGCGCCCGAGCTGCGCGTCCTTGCCGAACACGGCGGGGCCGAGCCCGAGGTAGCCGCAGCCGACGTAGAAGACGCTGACGCCGGGCCACGCGAGCGCCCACGCGAAGTTTCCGTAGACGGGCCCCGCGGCCATGAGCGCGACGCCGAGCGCCATCTGGAGGAGGCCGAAACGCATGACTTCTCGCGGAAGATAACCCCGCGATCAGCCGACCGCCGCCTCGACGTCGGCCGCGCGCTTCGGGATGTCGCGGGTGAGGACCTCCGCGCCGGTCTCCGTCACCAGCACGTCGTCTTCGATCCGGATGCCGCGCACGTCGGAGAAGCGGGCCAGGGCGTCGCGGTTCAGGCGATCCCCGGCGACCGAGACGCGCGCCTCGTCCTCGAGGATGGCCGGCACCTGGTAGAAGCCGGGCTCGATCGTCACGGCCATGCCCGCCTCGAGGTCGCGGTCGAGCCGCAGGTACGCGAGCCCGAACTGCTCGCTCCGGCTCCGGCCCGGGGCGTAGCCCGCGCGGTCGCCCAGGTCCTCCATGTCGTGCACGTCGAGCCCGATCAGGTGGCCGACGCCGTGCGGGAAGAAGAGCGCGTGCACGCCGTCCGCGACCAGCTCGTCCGGATCGCCGCGCAGGACGCCGAGCTCCACCAGGCCGCTCGCGAGCGCGCGCGCCGCCGCGAGGTGCACGTCGCGGTAGCGCACCCCGGGCGCCACCTTCGCGATGGCGGCCTCCTGCGCCGCGAGCACGATCTCGTACATCACGCGCTGGGTGTCCGAGAACGTCCCGTTGACGGGCCAGGTGCGCGTCACGTCGCCCGCCCAGCCGCCGGAGGACTCGGCGCCCACGTCGGCGAGCAGGAGGTCTCCGTCCGCGAGGGTGTGGTGGTAGACGTCGTTGTGCAGGATCTCGCCGTGCACGGTGACGATCGGGCCGTAGGCCGCGCTCAGGTCGCGCCGGGAGAATTCGTGGATCATCGCCGCCCGCACCTCGGCCTCCCGGACGCCGGGCCGGGTCGCCTTCATGCCCGCGAGGTGCGCGGCGCGGGTCGCCTCGGCCGCCTCGCGGAGGCCCACCACCGCGGCCTCGTCGTGCACGAGCCGGAGCGCGATCAGGGCGTCGATCACCCGCTCGTCGGCCTCGGTCCGGGTGGCGAGCGGTCGCCCCAGCGCTCGCTCCTGGGCCGCGCGGCCGCGCGCGTCGACGGTGGGGATGGTCCCGGTGGCGATGGCGTCGGCGCCGCCGAGCGACGGAAGCTCCGTCAGCGGTCGCACCGCGCAGCCCACCGCCTCGCCGATCTCGGCGTACGAGGGGAGGGCGCCGTGCCACAGCGCGTCGGCGGGGTCGTGGGGCGGCACGAAGAGGGTGCTCTGCTCGCCCTCGACGAGCAGCATCGCCTCGGGGATGGGCAGGCCCACCAGGTAGAGGAAGTGGCTCGACGCGCGGAAGGGGTAGGTCGCGGCGGGGTAGTTGCGTGCGCGGGGCTCGCCCGCGGCGAGGAGCGCGCGCGTCCCATCCAGGCGCTGCGCGAGCCGCGCGCGGCGCGCCTTCACCGCCGCCGTGGGGGCCATCGAGAGCTGCATGCCCGGACTGTAGTGTCGGCGACCCGGGGTCGCCCGCGGCGCGTGTGACAGCGCACGGGCCGGAAATCGTCGTTCCTCGAGGCGGTGGCGGGGTACCATCCGCGGCGATGAGCGAGGCGGCCCACACGGACCCGCTGATCGGCACGACGATCGCGGAGCGGTACCGGATCGAGGCGCCCCTCGGGGAGGGCGGCATCGGCCGCGTGTACCGGGCGCGGCACGAGACCCTCGGCCGCGCCGTCGCGCTCAAGGTCCTGCTCGCGCAGTATGAGAGCATCCCCGTCCTGAAGCAGCGCTTCGAGCGGGAGGCCAAGGCCCTCGCCGCGCTCTCGCACCCGAACATCGTCACCGTCACCGACTTCGGCGTCGAGGGCGACATGCCCTACCTCGTGATGGAGCTGCTCGAGGGGGTGGATCTGTCCGGGCTCGTGCACGGCCCGCCGCTCGAGCCCCAGCGCGCGCTCGAGATCGTGCGTCAGGCGCTCCGCGCGCTCGACTACGCGCACGCGCAGGGGCTCGTGCACCGCGACCTCAAGCCGCACAACGTCTTCGTGCGCGAGATGGGGGACGGGACCGATCACGTCGAGGTGCTCGACTTCGGCCTCGCGCGCTTCGTCGGCGACGCGGCCAAGCACTCGCCCAAGCTCACGCAGCAAGGCGCCTTGCTGGGTACGCCCGCGTACATGGCCCCCGAGCAGGCGTCCGGGATGGAGGCCGACGCGCGCGCGGACGTCTACGCGATGGGGTGCGTGCTCTTCGAGGCGCTCACCGGCCGCCGCGTCTTCGAGAGCAACGATCCGGGGCAGGTGCTCAAGGCGCATCTGCTCAGCCCGCCGCCGCGCATGAGCCAGGCGGATCCCGGGCTGGCCGTCGACGCGTCGCTCGAGCGCCTGGTCGCTCGCGCCCTGGCCAAGAGCGCGCCCGAGCGCTTCCAGAGCGCCAAGGAGATGCTCGACGCGCTCGACGCGCTGCCTCCCGATGCGGTGCGCCGCGTGGGCCCGCGCCCCGCGCGCTCCGCGCCCGTCAGCGGCGTCGCGCCGACGCAGGCGCCCGCCATCTCGGCGCCCACCGCGGCGGGCACGCCGAAGGCCCTCGAGCAGCGTCAACAGCAAGCGGCGAGCGAGGGGAGCATTCATCTCCCGCAGTCCCGCCTCCCGCTGATGGCCGGGCTGGGCTGCGGCGTGGTGCTGATCATGGGCCTGCTCGGCGGCGGCATCATGTGGGCGAGCGACGCGTTCTCGTCGGAGGAGCAGGGCGACACGCCGCCCGCGCCCGTGCCGGGCGTCCAACCGTCGCCCGTCGCGCCGCCCACGCCATCTGCGCCCGCGCGTCCGGCCGCGCGCGACCCCTTCGCGGGCGCGGTGCCGGAGGAGCTGGCCGGGCTGAAGCGACGGGCGGAGGCGGTGCGCCGCGGCAGCCGCCCCGCGCGGCAGCTCCTGAGCGACATCAGCCGCTACCAGAGCGCGCATCCGGACGACCCACGCCCGCACCTCGTCCTGGCCCACCTCTACGTGCGCGCGCGCTGGCTCAGCCGCGCCCTGCCCGAGTACCAGACCGCGCTCGCGCTCGACGAGAGCGTGCGCGGGTACGCCGAGCTGCTCCCCGACCTGCTGGAGATGGTCCGCAGCAACTCGCTCGAGACCGAGGCGGGCGACGTGGTGCGCGACGTCTTCGGGGCCGCGGCTCGCCCCGCGGTGCAGGCGGCGCTCGAGGAGCGGATGCGCCCGGAGGAGCGGCAGCACCTCGAGGCGCTGCTGGCCCGCCTGCCCGCCGCTCCGTAGCCATCCGGAACCCGGGTGAGTCCTCAGCCGTAGGGCGGGATCACGAGCGAGCGGGCGCTGAAGCCGTCCTTCACGTACGGCCACACCACGCGGTGGAAGTTCGTGCGGGCGTCGGCGCGGGAGAAGTACTCGTAGTAGCCGAGCACCACGCGGCTGAGGAAGATGAAGTGCCGCTGCGCGGGGGGCGGGCGTCGGCGCGTGAGGAAGTGCATCACCAGCTCGCGACCGGCGGCCACGTAGTCGAAGTCGCGGAAGTCGAAGACCTCGTCCTGGCGCACGCCGGCCGAGAAGTACTCGGCGATCTTCAGCATGTCCTCGAACTCCTCGTCGCTCTCGCGGTCCTCCATCAGCTCGAGCCGCATGAAGGCGTCGCGCAGGCGCTCCTCGTCGTCGTCGATGCTCGCGTGCATCATCTCGCCGAACGCTCGCATGAAGGGCTCCTCGAAGATCTTCACGCAGCCGTAGTCGAGGATGCCCAGGCGCCCGTCGGCGAGGATCTTGAAGTTGCCCGGGTGCGGGTCGGCGTGGAGCAGGCCGCCGCGGAAGAACTGGTGCCAGAACGCGTGGCTGAGCTGCGCGACGACCCGCGCCCGCACCGCCTCGTCCTCGTGGGCCAGCCCCCAGTCGAGATCCTCGCCCTCGAGCCAGTCGTAGGTGACCACGCGCAGGCCGCTGTGGGAGTCGTGCACGCGCGGCACGACGATCTCGGGATCGTCCGCGAAGAGCCGGCCGAGCAGCTTGGCGTTGAAGGCCTCGCGGCAGTAGTCGGTCTCCTGCTGGAGGTGCTCCGACAGCTCCTCCGCGATGGGGGTCACGTCGAAGCGGGTCTGCCCGAGCATGTCGGCGACGAGCTTCTTCATCATCTTGCTGCCGAGCTGGATGTTGGCGAGGTCGCCCTCGACGCTCTCCTCCGCGCCCGGGTACTGGACCTTGACGGCGACCTCGGTCCCGTCCGGCAGGACGCCCTTGTGGACCTGGCCGAGCGAGGCGGCGGCGACCGCCTCCTCCGTGAAGTCCCGGAAGAGCGACTCCGGGGGCTCGCCGAGGTCGTCGATCAGCACCTCGCGGATCGTGCGGTAGGACATCGGCGGCGCCGACGACTGGAGCGTCTTGAGGATGCCGCCGTACTCGTCCGGGAGCGCCTCTCCGTGGGTGCTGAGGAGCTGGCCGATCTTCATGAGCGGGCCGCGCAGCTGCGCCATCGTGCTCGCGATGCGCTTGGCGTTCTCCACGTGGCGCTGGCCGGCGACCTCGTCGGTCTCCTTCCGGAAGGCGCCCGCGATCTTGCCGCCCAGGTAGCTCGAGCTGACCCGGCCGCCGAGCAGCCCCATCTTCAGGGTGCGCGCGAGCCGGCCCGGGATGCGCTCTTTGTCGTCGCCCATGAGGGCCCGAAAACGTAGCAGACCTCCCGTCTCTCGCATGCCCTGCGGAACGACCCGAGCTCCGCCATATTGAGGGGCGTGAGCCAGACGGTCCGAGAGGGGCTCGCCCGCTACCACGCCGACAACGGGTTCGCGGGCGACGCCATGACGAGCGAGACGATCCAGATGCACCTCTTCGGCCAGACCCTGGACCTCCCCAACCCGGAGTTCCAGCGCCCGCTCCTCGCCAGGCACGACCTGCATCACGTCCTGACCGGGTACGGGACGGATCTGCGCGGGGAGGCGGAGATGGGCGCCTGGGAGCTCGGCGCGGGGCCCGGGCACTGGTTCGTCTGGCTCAACGACCTCGGGGCGCTCGCCCTGGGCGTGCTCTGCCCCCTCCGCGCCGCGCGGGCGTTCGCGCGTGGGCTCCGGTGCCGATCGCTGTACGGGGACGACACGCCCTACGAGGGGCTGCTGGACATGGAGCTCCACGCGCTGCGCGCCCGCCTCGGCCTGGTGCCTCCGGGCGAGGCGCGTGGCACCCTCGATGCGCCGTGACGCGCGCACTCTGTCTCACCCTCCTGCTGGTCGCGTGCGCCGAGGAGCCCGCGCCCGACGCGCCCACGAGCGCGGCTTCGGAAAGCGAGCCGCCCTCCGACGAGCAGGGCCAGCGCCTCGGCGTGCCTCCATCGCAGCTCGCGCGCGCCCGCCGGGAGGCCTCGGGGCTGTCGCATCTCTCGCCCTCGCTCCGTCGGCAGGCGCTCGCGGGGCAGGACGCGGACGACCAGCCCAGCTACGTCGCGCTCCGCCGTGACGCCGACGCGCACGCCGACGCCAGCGTGCACCTCCGCGGTCGGGTGGGGCTGGTCCGCCCCGCGGGCGAGCACCTCTGGATCCTCGCGCTCATGCTCCGGCGGGAGGACGCCGGGTGGCGCGATCCGCTCTACGTGCTGAGCGTCGTCGAGCCGGACGCGCCGCCCGAGGGAGGCGCGCTCGTGCGCGTGCACGGCTGGGTGGTGGGAGAGCGCACGATCGGGCGCCACGCGCTCCCGCTCGTGCTCGCCTACGCGGTCGAGCCCGAGCCCGAGTGAGCCGCGTGCGTCCCCAGCAGGCGCAGCAGCCCCTCCAGATCGATCGGCTTGACCAGGTGGTGGGCGAACCCGGCCGCCGCGCTGCGCTCCCGATCCTGTTGCTGGCCGTAGCCGGTGACCGCCACGAGCAGCGTCGCGGGGTGGGCGGCCCGGAGGCGGGTGGCCAGCTCGAGCCCATCCATCACCGGCAGCCCCAGGTCCAGCAGGGCGACGTCGGGCGGGCTCGTCGCGGCGAGCTCCAGCGCGCTCGGCCCGTCGTAGGCGACGAGCGCCTCGTGTCCGCGGCGCCGCAGCGCCCGCTGCAGCAGGAAGGCCGCGTCCTCGTTGTCGTCCACCACGAGGACCCGGAGGGACGTGGACACGGTCGGCGCGCGGGGCGCGAGCGAGACCGCGTGGGGCGGCGGGTCGATCCGCGGGAGCGAGACGAGCGCGGTGGTCCCCGCGCCCAGGCCCTCGCTCTTCAGCTCCACCTCGCCCCCCATGGCCTCCACCAGGTGGCGAACGATGGTCAGCCCGAGGCCCAGCCCGCCGTCGGCGCGATCGAACGAGCGGCTGCGCTGGACGAACGCCTCGAAGAGCTCCGGGAGCAGCTCGGGCGCGATGCCCTCCCCGTCGTCCGTCACGCTGAGGATGGCGCGCTCGCCCTGCGCCCGCGTCGCGACCACCACGCGTCCTCCCGGCGGCGTGTACTTGGCGGCGTTGGTGAGCAGGTTCGAGGCGACCTGCGCGAGCCGGTGGGCGTCTCCCTTCACCCACGCGTCGCCGTCGACGTCGTGGGTGAGGTGGTGCGAGCGCGCTTCGAGGAGCGGGCTGGCCAGCTCGATCGCGCGGTCGATGACGTCCTGCAGGCGGACCGGCGCCAGCTCCATCGTCAACGTGCCGCGCGTGATGCGTGAGATGTCGAGCAGGTCGTCCACGAGCCGGCTCATGTGATCGACCTGCCGCCGCAGGATGCGCCGCTCGTCCTCGAAGGCGGGGGCGCCCATGTCCATCAACTCGAGCGCCGTGCGCATGGGCGCGAGCGGGTTGCGGAGCTCGTGGCCGAGCATGGCGAGGAAGTCGTCCTTGACGCGGCTCGCCGCGGTGGCGCGGTCACGCTCCGCGCGGAGCGCGTCGAGCAGCATGTGCGTCTCGACCGACACCGAGGCCATGTGCGCGAGCGAGACGAGCAGGTCCTCGTCCGACGCGTCGAACTCCTCGTCGTCGAGCTTGTCCGAGAGCTGGATCAGCCCGAGGTTCTCCCCGTCGCGATCCACCAGCGGCGCCGCCAGCCAGCCCCGCATCGGCGGGTGCTCCGCGGCGTGCTCGCCCAGACCGCGCCAGCGAGGGTGCGCCTCGAGCTCGGCCTGCGTCATGCGCGCGGTCTCGTTCCGCTCGCAGATCATCGCGTAGATCCCGGATCCGTCGGGCGGCGTGTCGTACTCCCGGTACGCCGCGTAGCGCTCGCTCAGCGAGACCGCGGTGATGGCCTGGCCCCAGCGCTGGTTCCGGGTCATCGAGGTGATCGCCTGGTGCGCCCCGATGGCGGCGCGCGCCGCGTCGGTGATGACCTGCAGGGCCTCGCCAAGCGTGCGGGCGGAGGTCATCGCGACGGCGGCCTCGGCGAGCGCGCGCTGGCTGCGCGAGCGCTGCTCTTCGAGCCGCCGCTGCGTGCGCAGGTCGAGCACGTAGCAGAGGATGTTGCGGCTGCCGTCGCCGAGGTGCGCCCCGCCCAGCAGGATGGGGACGCGCGTTCCGTCCTTCGCGATGTACTCCTTCTCGAACGGCGCGAACCGCCCGCTCTGCTCGAGCTCCGAGAGGGCGGCGTCGTCGAGCCTCACGTATTCGTCCGGGGTGAGGGCTCGCCAGCGGATCACGCCCGCCTCCAGCTCCTCGCGCGAGTAGCCCACGAGGTGCAGGAACGCGTCGTTCGCGTCGGTGATGTTGCCCGCGTGGTCCCCGAGGATGAGCGGCGCCATCTGGGTCTCGAAGAGCCCGCGGAAGCGCTGCTCGGCGTCACGCGCCTCGTTGGTGAGGAACGCGTTGTCGAGCGCGAGGGCGGCGCGGCGCGTCAGCTCGCGGGCCATCTCGACGTCGGCGCCTGAGAAGCGTCGTTCGGATTCGCTCGCGAACGTGCAGAGCGCCACGACGCGGTCCGCTTCCACCAGCGGCGTGATGATCACCGAGCCGAGGGAGAGCGCGCGGAGCGCGCGGAGGTGGTCCTCGTCCTCCGCCGCGTGGCTCAACATCGCGTCGGGGATCTCCTGGGCGAAGTAGGCTTCGCGCGTCTCGATGACGCTTCGCGCCTTCGGGCTGCGCTCGAGGCTGGGCGGCCAGCGTCGAGCCATCTCGTGCGCGTTGGCCTCCGCGGCGGGGTCGACGTGCCTGATCACGACGCGCTCGAGCGCTCCGTCTCGCACGCGATCGACCGCGCACCAGTCGGCGACCTCGGGCACGGCCAGCTCCGCGATGCGCGGCAGCACGGCCTCGAGGGCCGAGGTCTCGGCGAAGACGTCGGAGACGCGCGCGAGGAAGCGCTCCCGGCGCGCGGCCTCGCGAACCAGGTGCGCGTCGGTGACGTCTCGGAGGAGCGCGCACGTGCCCTCCTCGAGCCGCACGAATCGCACCTCGAGCACGCGCTCTTCGCGGCGGAGCTGCGCCTCGCCGTCCTCCCCGGGCTCCCACGCGCCCCGCAGGAGATCGTTGATGGACGCGCCCAGGATCGTCTCCTCCGGCGGGGTCACGTCCTCCGCGAAGAGCAGCCGCCGCGCCGCGGGGTTGGCGCCCACGACGCGACCCTGGGCGTCGGCCCACACGACCCCCTCACGCAAGGCGTCGAACGCCGCGGCCAGGACGCTCGACCTGGACGCGGGAGGCTGCGGGGGGGATGGCGGGGTTCGTTCGGGCAAGACGCCGAGGCGAATCTAGAGAGTTGAGCCGCTTACCGGACCGAGCATGCCGTTTCCCGCGTTTTCTGGGCAAGGCGCGACGAGGGAGCGTGCTCTCAGCACGTGACCTCTCACACGTGACCGAGGAAGCAACGCAGCCCAGGGATCGCGGGGGACGGCAGGCGACGGGAGGTGACTGGATCCTCTCTCTAGCCCCGTGACCGCCGGGACAAGGCTCAGTAGCCGCTCGGGAGGTTGCCCAGAGCCTCCGCCAGATCGGGCGGCAGGTTGCCGAGCCCGAGGCGTGGCGGGTCGCCTCGCATGTCGCGCTCCGACGCGACCTGCGCCTGTCGGTACGCGTTGGAGTCGGGGCGGAAGAAGGCGAGCGAGAGCTGGTTGCCCAGGTTGCTGAACGCGCGGTTGCCCATGACCGAGTAGACGAGCCCGTCCTGGTAGGCGCTGTCGCCGTTGGCGTCGAAGCCGAGGCGATCGTAGCTCGTGACCGTGAAGTGCTCGGGCGGCTCGACGCTCGTGTCGAGGCCCCACGTCTCGCCCGAGTCGGGGATGCGCATCTGGATGTGGAAGTCGACGTGGATGCCGACGAACCCGCGCGTGGAGCTGTCGCTCGTGTAGACCGAGCCGCTCGGGCGGATCGTGTAGCTCACGTCGAACGCGGGCTGGGTCAGCGCCTCCGCCTGCTGCGCGGGCCCGATGCGCCCCGCGTGCTCGAGCTGCATCACGTCGCTCGGGAAGATGGGCGCGAAGCCCTGCTGCAGCGTCGTGGTGATCCCGTTCTCGCGGCGCTCGCTCCGCTCGGGCGTGAAGTGCGGCGCGACCGGGGCGATGCCCCCCGTGACGCCCTCGACCTCACCGAGCAGGTCGTTGTTCTGATCGATGAGGGCGAGCGACTCGGCGCTCGGCGCGAAGAAGCGGACGCGCACCGGCGGGGAGTCGTGGGCCTCGAGCCAGTCCAGCAGCTGCCCCATGAACGCCGGCATGCGGGGGTCCCCCGTCGCCGCCTGCGCGAGGAAGTCGCGCCGGACCTGGGCGAAGCGCTCGTGGATCGCCGCCCGCGCTTCATCGATGCGCGCGCTGTTGGGATGCTCCCGCACGAAGTCACGGAGCGCGGAGACGGTGCCCTCGCGCTGGGCCTCGGCGAACGCGGCCTCGGGCAAGAGCTGGTCCTCCACCTCCTGCACGTGTCGGCCTCCGGCGCGGAGGTAGTGGTTGAAGGCCCAGGTGGTGTTCAGGTCGCGGGCCCGCGCGAAGGCGGCCTCGTCGGACGCCAGGTTTCGCCCGAACCAGAGCGGGGCCGCGAGCACCGCGGTCGCCAGGCCCAGGAGCGCGGCGCGCTGGAGGACCGGGCTGATGGGGGTCGCGAGCGCCTGTCCCTGCGCCAGCGACGCGGCCTGCTTGGCCGCCGCGGGGTCGTTCCAGACGGGCGAGATCCGCGACTCGAAGAAGAGGTCCATCGCGCCGAGCATCTCGAGGTCCTGATGCTGGACGGCCTCGGAGATGCGCTGCTGCGAGAAGTGCATCTCGTCCATGATCTGCTCGGCGAGCTCCTTGCCGCGCACCGAGAAGAACTCCTTGCCCCACCCCTCGAACTCGAAGTTGAGGTCGGTCGCCTGATAGATGCCGTTGACGTGCCGGTGCACGCCGTCGAGCTTCTTCAGCCGGCCCATCGGCACGATGGTGATCGTGTCGGAGTCGGCGATGACCAGGTCGGTCGGGAAGACGTAGCGCCCGCGCCGGAAGGGCATCGCCTTGGCCAGGGCCGCGGTCCGCAGCGCGCGCACGACACCCCACGTCGCGAGGAACAGGCCGCACGCGTACCCCGGGATGAAGGCCCAGGACTGCGCGTGATCGGCGGGGCTGCCGAACTCGATGATGGCGAGGCCGAGCACGCCCGCGATGCCGACGCACGCGAGGAACACCCAGCCGAAGACGGCGCCGCCGGTGGAGCTCGGCTGGGAGAGGATCGGCCGCGGGCTCGATCGCCCCTCGATGGCGTCGACGAGGCGCTGTCGGGTGTTGGCGTCGAGCCCGTTGAAGGGGATCTCGCGGTAGGGCGGGCTGTCGGGTTGGGTCATCGTCGCTCCGGCGTCGAGCCGGGGGCTTCCGATTCCCGGCGGGTCCACGTCTCGCTGCATCCTCCGCGGCAGGGTCCCGGATCTTCCCTGGCGTGCGCGAGTCCTCGGGTGGAGACTCGGGCCATGGCGGTCCCCACCCTCGGCGGCGCGCAGCTCTGGGCCGACCGGCGCTGGAGGGCGGGCTGGCGCGTCCAGCAGAACGTGCTGACGGGGCATCATCGCCTGCTCGACCCGAGCGACCGACGCCACGCGTTCGGGAGCCTCGAGGAGTGCGCGTCGCGGCTGTCGGCGCTGCCGGCCGGGCCCGCGCGGCTCGTGGTGCTCCTTCACGGGCTCGGCCGCACCCGCCGCTCGCTCCGCGGCATGGCCGACGCCCTCGAGGCGGCGGGGCACGCGGTGGCGCTCCTCGACTACCCGAGCACGCGGCGGCCCATCGAGGACCACGTCGCGCAGGTCGTCGATCTGGTCTCGCACCTCGAGGGGGTGTCCGAGCTGAGCTTCGTGACCCACTCGCTCGGCGGCGTCGTCGCGCGCGGCGTGCTCGCGCAGCTGCCCCCGCGCGTGGCGGCCCGGCGCCTGGTCATGCTCGCGCCGCCGAGCACCGGCGCCTCGCTCGCGCGCATCCTGCACGGGCAGCTCGGGCTCCTCTTCGGCGCCGTCATGGGCCCCGCCGGCGCGCAGCTCGCGAAGGGGCCGCCGGTCCCCGCGCCCGGCGTGCCGTTCCTGGTCGTCGCGGGCGGCACGGGAGCCGGCGGACACAACCCGCTCCTCGAGGGCGACGACGACGGGATCGTGACGGTGGAGGAGACCAAGCTCGCGGGCATGGCCGAGCACGTGGTCGTCGACGCGATCCACACGTTCGTGATGGACCACCCCGAGGCGCGCGCGGCGGCCCTGCGCTTCCTCTCAGCGTGATCGGCGCAGCCGCGCGACGGGCCAGAGCAGGGCGAAGAGCGCGAGCAAGCCAGGGCGGCTTCCCCCCGCGGTGCGGCAGCCGCAGCCTCCCTCGGCGCCTCCTGGCAGGCCCGCGTCGGGCGGCGCGCCGCCGTCGGGCTCGCGGCCTCCGTCCACCCGGGTGCGTCCCGCGTCGCGTGGCAGGCCCGCGTCGAGCGCGACGCACGCGCCGTCGAGGCAGCGCTCGCCGGCGGGGCAGCCGCTGACGTCGCAGCCCGGCGCGGGGTAGAGGAAGCAGATTCCGTCGACGTCGTCGGGCTCGAGCGTGCGCTGGTTCTCGCCCGTGTAGCGCGGCCACATCGTCTCGGGCTCCGCGCCGTCGGCGCAGGCCGGCGCGCCGTCGGAGGCGCTGGGATCGCAGCTGTGGAGCAGGCCGAAGAAGTGCCCGGCCTCGTGCACCACCAGCCCCTGCACGTCGACGGGGTCGGCGTCCGACGTGCCGCCGTCGATCACCCAGCGGAAGTCGTCCGCGTTCAGCTCCATGTCGGACTCGTCGAAGGTCCATCGGTCCGAGACGCGCAGGAACTGGCTGGTGGTGACGCCGATGGTGAACTGCGAGAAGCCGCGCGCGCCCCAGCTGCCGTCCTCGACCCACTCGACCACGTTCCGGTCGTCTCCGTAGATCGCCGCCGCGCCCCCGAAGCCGCCGCCGTCCACGCGGAGCGCGCTGCACGCGGGGAGCGTCCAGGTCTCGAAGGCCGCGCGCGTGGCCCGCTCGACGTCCGCGACCGCGAGCCCGGGCGGGCCGCGGAAGATCGAGTAGCGCACCGGGAGGGGCTCGAAGGCGACCCGGCCCGTGATGCCGTTGCGCTGGTTGAAGAGCGAGTCCTGCGACGTCCGGTAGGCGTGCGCGGTGGACGCGGACCAGGCGCTCAAGGTCAGAATCGCAGCCAGCAGCTCACGCATCGCGCGCCATGATGTGCGCGTGGGCCAGGGCGCGCACGCCAAAAGCGTCAGCGGCCCGCGCGCACGCGCAGGGGCCCGCGCGTCCACCGCGCCCAGCCGTAGATCGCGAGCGTGCCGACGACGATCGCGACCAGCCCCGTCACTCCGGCCTCCGGTCCGAAGTCGCCCCCGGTGAGCCAGACGGGGCCGTGCACCTCGCGCACCAGCGCCGCGCACCAGTCGAAGTCGTTGCCGCTGACCGGCATGCCGAAGACCGCCTGGATCCAGTTCCACGACAGGTGCAGCCCGAGCGGCAGCGCCAGCTCTCCCGTCACGAGGTAGCCGGTGGCGAGGAAGACGCCCGCGAGCGCGATGTTGCTCGTGCTTACCGCCGTCGCGTCGGGGTTGCCCATGTGCGCGGCGCCGAAGACCACGCTCGAGACGACCGTCGCCAGCGCCCACGCCGTGGGGCGCGACCAGAGGCGCGACGTGAAGCCCTCCGCCGCGTTGGTGAGCAGGGCGCCCCGAAAGAGGAGCTCCTCGTTGAACGAGACGCCGGCGAAGAGGACCAGCGCGACGGGGGTGAGCGCGGCCCGGGGCATGCCCTCCCACGAGGGGTCGGCCACGCGCACGCTCGAGAGGCCGAAGCCCACCTCGACCGCCAGGATCGCGCCGATCAGCGCGCCGCCGAGCGCGAAGCCGAAGCCGAAGTCGTGCGCGTAGCTGCGCTTGCGAACATGCAAGCCCATGTCGGCGAGCGGGCGCCGGTCGAGGAAGCGCGCGCCGATCGCCACCGCGGCGAGCACGGCCCCGGCCTGCCAGGATGCGAAGAGCGCGAAGCCGGCGGGCGCGGCCGCGGGGTCGAGGATGGGCCGCAAGAAGTAATGCGCGATCCCGCCGGGCAGGACGAACAGCACGGTCAGGAGAAGGACGGCGAGCAAGCGCAGGGCGGCGCGCAGCCGACGCTCCTCGGGGTTCCAGAACAGCATGAGCAGCGCGCGCACCCCGCGAGTCTCGCGCGTCTCGGGGCGCGCAGCCAGCCGCTACCAGCCGGACGTGCCGGGAGGGCCCTTGAACGGGCCGACGACCTTGCTCGTGATCCAGCCGCCGTAGAAGTCGCTCGCCTGCGCCTTCGCCTGCTCGTCGCCCACCCACGCCTCGTCCACCTGGCTCGCGTAGAAGCAGAGGTGGTCCGCGATCGCCTCGAAGCCGCTCGAGGGAGAGGCGTACGACCAGGCCACGATGCGCTCGGGATCGTCGGTCAGCGCCCAGTACTGCGCGGTCCCCTTGAACTCGCAGAAGCTCGTCTTGCCCGCCACGCACATGAGCCTCTGCATCGCCACGTCGCTCGCCGGGATGTAGTAGGTGGGCGGGTGGCTCGTCTCGAGCACGCGGAGCGCGCGGCGGCTCTCGGCGAGCACGCCGCCGCCGTGCACGACCTTCACGGTCTCCGCCACGGGCTCCACGCGCGGGGGGCGTGGGTAGTCCCACACCGACTCTCGTCCGGGGCCCGGCTCGATGCGTTCCATGCCCCCCACATGGGACCGGGAGCGGCGAGCGACAATCTCGATCTCCGGAGGGACACGCGCCCCCGCCATCTCACGCGTCAGAACGTGGTCGGCCCGGTGGCGAGCTTGTTCAGCTCGTCCTGCACGATCATCATCGCGAACAGGCCCGTGAAGCCGTTGAGCACCGCGAGCGCGTGCAGGATCAGCACGAACGCCGCGCGATCCTCGTGCCGCTGTCCGCGCGCCTCGAACACCTGGTGGACGACCTGGACGTTTCGGTACTGGACGTAGATGCCCCAGAAGCCGCAGCAGAGCAGGGTGATGATCAGGTCCAGGACCGGGTTCAGGTCCTCGCGGCCCGTCACCCGCTTGAGCTCGTCCGTCGTCACGAACTGCCAGTAGAAGTAGTAGATCCCGCAGGTGACCAGGGTCAGGACCGGCGGCACCCAGCTGTCTCGGCGCGTCATGGAGCGCAGCATGACGGGCCGGCCCCGGGGACGGCAAGCGCCGCGTAAGGCTGTCCCTGGCTTGCACAGAGCCTCCGCCTCCTCAATCTTTACGCGGCTCGGATTACCCCGAACGGAGGCCCTACGTGCCGCTTCGATTCTCGCTCGCCCTCGCCCTCGTCCTCGCGCTCGCTGGCTGTGACGGCAGCACCGACGGTCCCCTCCGCCCGGACTCGGGCATGATGAGCCTGCCCGACTCGGGCGGCGACGTCTCCGAGACCACCTACCACGGTGACCTGCGCCCCATCCTCGCCGCGAACTGCATGACCTGCCACGAGGAGGGCGGCGTCGCGCCCTTCGCGCTCGAGACCTACGAGCAGGCGGTCGAGGTCGCCGAGCGCATGGAGGAGGTGACCCGCGACCGGATCATGCCGCCGTTCCTCGCCGACAACTCCGGCGAGTGCAACACGTGGTCGAACCACCGCGGCCTCACCGACGACGAGATCGCCGTCTTCGAGCAGTGGGTGCTCGACGGCAAGCTCGAGGGTGACCCCACCACGCCGGACCCCGAGCGGGCGGTGCTGCCCGAGCTCCCCTCGGTCGACCTGACGCTCGAGATGCCGACCTACGCCATCGACGCGAGCGAAGACGACGACTACCGCTGCTTCGTCGTCGAGACCGGCCTGACCGAAGATCAGTACGTCACCGGCTACGACGTGCACCCCGGCAACGTGCAGCGCGTGCACCACGTCATCGTCTACAACCCGACCGGCGCGGACGCGATGCGCGCGGCGGAGGAGCTCGACGCGCGTGACGGCGTGGTGGGAGACGGCTACCCGTGCTTCGGCGGCCCCCGCGTCGAGGCGCCGCCGATGGTGCTCTGGGCCCCGGGCGCGGGCGCGACCGCCTACCCGCGCGGGACCGGCGTGCTGGTCGAGGCCGGCATCAAGCAGATCATCCAGGTGCACTACAACAACCTCGTCGAGGAAGCGCCGACCGAGGACCGCACCACGATCGATCTGACGCTGCGCGCGAGCGCGAACCGCGCCTACATCGCGCCGCTCTTCGACTTCGACCTCAACCTCCCGCCCCGCATGGAGGAGGTGGTCGAGAGCAACACGATCAACTTCAGCTCCATCGGGTTGCCGGTGAACGTGCGCGTGTGGGGCGCCTTCCCGCACATGCACACGCTGGGGCGCTCGCTCTCGGTCCAGATCCACCGCGGGGACGGCGCCGATCAGTGCCTGATCGAGGTGCCGCGCTGGGACTTCAACTGGCAGCTCGCCTACTGGCTCGACGAGCCCATCGAGGTCAGCCCCTCCGACTCCGCCACCATCACCTGCACCTACAACACGATGGAGCGGGACGAGACGGTGAACTGGGGTGACGGCACGCAGGACGAGATGTGCCTGAACTTCGTCTACGTGACGCTCTGATCCGCTCGGCGCCCGGAAAGCCTGGCTGAGGCCTCCGGGGTGCTATAACCGGGCCGTGAAGAAGGTCTGGGCGACGCTCCAAACGTTCGGCGTGCTGGTCGGCCTGTGGGTGATCCTGGCCGTGGTCGGGATCCTCACCGGCGCGGTGCCGATCGAAGGGCTGCGCCCGCAGGTCTCGCTCGGCGACGAGCCCGAGGAGCAGGCCGACGCCGACGCGGGCGTCGACTCGATCGCGGAGGCGGAGGCCGACGCGGGGACCGAGGTGGCGGCGCAGGTCGTGGACTCGGGGATCGAGGAGGCGCCCACCCTGGCCCAGCCGGTCGACGGGCCGGAGGCCGAGACCGAAGGGACCGACGCGACCGAGGCGGAGCGCTGGGCGGTCTGCCCGAGCACCGACGCGGAGCCCTCCCTGGCCATCGCGGACGTCTTCGGCGACGCGCGCCCCGAGATCGTGGTGGGCTGCCCCAACGGCTGGCACGTGCTCGGGCTGACCTCGCGCGGGCCCCAGCGCATCGCGGTGTTCTCGATCGCGCCGAGCCCGGCCGAGCAGCGGGCGCGCGTCGGTCGCGCCGCGTTCGGAGACGTCGACGGGGACGCCACCGTCGATCTCGTGCTCCCGCTCGCGTTCGAGAGCGAGGCGGGCGCGACGCGCGGCGGTGGCCTCTGGTGGGTCCCGCGCGACGGCTTCGGGGGCATCCGCGAGCCGGTCGCCCTCGCGCCGATCGCGGCGGTGGACGTGGCGATCGCCCCGCTCGACGGCTCGGCCGGAGCGGAGATCGTGGCCATGAACCGCACCAACGCCCTCGCGCAGCTGCCGAGCGAGGCCTGGGTCTTCGGCGGCGGGCCGGCCCCGGCGCGCTCGGCCGCGCTCGTGCTCGGGCTCGGCGGCGCGATGGTGCAGCTGGGCGACCTCGACCGCGACGGACAGACCGACGTGGTGGCGCTCTCGCGGGGGCGCATCGATCTTCACTTCGGAGACGGGACGGGCTTCCCCCGCAGCCACCGCTTCGACCTCGCCGGCGCGCGCGAGATCGCGCTCGGCGACGTCGACGGAGACGGCGGCGGCGACCTGGTCGTGCTCGGCGAGGGGGTCCGCTGGATCCGCGCCGGCTCCCTCGAGGGCATGGAGCCGCGCGGCGTCGACGGCGTCCCGGCCACGCTGCGCGGGCTGCAGGTCCTCGACGTGAACGGCGACGGCAAGGTCGACCTGACGGGCTGGGATCACCCGCGCCTCGTCGTGCTCGAGCACACGGGCGAGGTCGACTTCGTGCCGCGCGACGCCCTGACGCTGTCCGGAGGCCCGTTCGGCCCGCGGCGCCACCGCATCGTCGATCTGGACCACGACGACCAGGCCGACGACGTCGCGCTGCTCGGCACGACGAGCGGCGAGGGCGCCCAGCTCGAGCTGGTGCTGGTGACGGACGCGCTCGACGGCGCCGCGATCGCCCCCGCTGGCGAGGCGCGCGACGTGCCGAACGCCCCCCTGGTGCTGCGCGCGCACCTGCACTGAGCGATCGAGCACCGCGTCCCGGATGCGCCCCCGCGGCGCACCGGGGGCGAATCGCCCCGCGTCCGGACCCCCGCATCTCGACAACGCGTGGCTCCTGGCATGGCACACGCCCTGCTTCGTCGCCGTGACTCCCAACGTCGCCCAGCCCCTTCGGGACATGGCCGCGCTCGCGGAGGAGCCCGCGCGAGCGCTCCCCAGCCTGACCCCGCTCGAGGCGCTCTTCGGCGCGCTCGGGACCGCCGCCGAGCCGGACGCCGCCGCGCGTGAGCTGATCGCCCTCCTCGAGGCCGAGCCCGTCCTGCGGGAGGGCGTGCTCGTCTACGTCGGGCGCCTCTGCCGGAGCGTGCGGTCCTGGGCGGCGCTCGCCGACCTGAGCCTGCTCCCCGCCCACGGCCTCCTCGCGGAGATGCAAGACCGGCTGACCGCGAAGATCCTGCCGTCGCACCGTCCTCCGCACGACCTCATCGAGGTGCTCGACGAGATCGGGCAGGGGCGGGGCGCGTCCCTCTGGGCGGAGCGGACGAGCGACGACGCGCTCATCGCCCTCTGTCGCGCGCTCCTGCCCGAAGACGAGGCCTCACGGCAGACCCTCGTGCACGGCTCGTTGCGCGCGATCGAGCTCCTCTCACACCGCCTCGCCGCCACGGGCGAGGAGCCGCACCTCGCCCTCTTCGCCGAGGGCGGCGGCGATCACGAGTCGCCGTTCCTGGCCCAGGCGCACGAGGTGGTCCGGTTCACGGCCGCGCGTCGCGAGCAGCGCGACGACGCCGACCCCGCGCACGCGTTCGTGCTCCTTCGGCAGTGCGAGGACGAGACCGCGCGCATCGAGCGGCGCATCCCGCAGAGCGGCGCGACCATCCGGCTCACCTACGAGCTCGAGCGGATGAGCGACCTGATCGCGCGCCTGCGTCTCCTGCTGACCACGCTCTCTCCCGACCCCGAGGTCGCGTGGCCGGCGCGGATCACGCTGCTCCGGCAGCTCCTCCGCGCGCGCATCGAGTCGCAGCGGGTGCTCCCCGTCGTGCGGCGCGGGCTCCACCTCGTGGCGGCGGAGATCGTCTCGCACGCGGGCCGCGCGGGCGGCTCCTACATCACGCGGACACGCGGCGAGTACATGCGCATGTGGCGCGCGGCGGCGGGGGCGGGCGCGCTCGTGGCGCTGGCCGCCGTGTTCAAGGTCGGGCTCGGCGCCTGGAAGGCCCCCCTGGTGATCGAGGCCTTCCTCTTCAGCCTCAACTACGCCGCGTGCTTCGTCGCGGTGCAGATGCTGGGCTTCACCATCGCGACCAAGCAGCCCGCGATGACCGCGGCCGCGCTGTCGGAGAACGTCGACGGCCAGCGCGACGACCACACCCGCCTCGTCGAGACCATCGTCTGCCTCTCGCGCAGCCAGCTCGCGGCCATCCTCGGCAACGTGCTCGTCGCCTTCCCGGCCGCCTTCCTCGCCTCGTGGGGCCTCGCGCACCTGCTCGGCGCCCCGGTGGCCGACGCGGCGAAGGCGGCGCACCTCGTCCACGATCTGCACCCGCTCGAGAGCGGCGCGATCCCGCACGCGGCGCTGACGGGGGTGTGGCTCTCGCTGGCGGGCATCGTGGCCGGCTACGTCTCGAACTCGGTGATCGCGCGGCACGTCCCGACCCGGATCGCGCGCAGCCGCCCGCTCGGTCGCTGGCTCGGTGAGGCCCGCCGCGCGCGCCTCGCCGAGCTGACCGCGAGCCGGGCTGGCGCCACCACCGGCAGCGTCGTCCTGGGCGTCCTGCTCGGGAGCACGGGCATGGTCGGCCTCGCGCTCGGCCTGCCGCTCGAGATCCGACACGTCAGCTTCGCGTCCGCCAACCTCGGCCTCGCCATGCACAGCCTCGGACCGAGCGGCGTCGCGCTCGCCTGGAGCGTCGCGGGCATCGCGAGCATCGGCGTGACCAACCTCGTCGTGAGCTTCTTCCTGAGCCTGGTCCTGGCCATGCGCGCCCGCGGCCAGGGCTTCCGCGAGCTGCCGTCGCTCGCCGGCCACCTCGCCCGCGCCTTCTTCCGCGACTTCCCGGGCTGGTTCCTGCCCGTGGGCCGCACGGCGCGCGCCTCCGAGCCCCCGCCGGCGAGGCCGAGCCTGCCGGGGATGCGGCGCCCCGCGTAAGCACGCGCCCGATGGCGCCAGCGCCGACGCGGGGATGGACGCCGCGACGGCGACGTCAGTCGCTGACCATGATGCCTTGGAGGTTGAAGTCGAGCAGCACGCGCGAGAGGTGATCGAGGTCGAGCTCCTCCTCCTCGAGCACGCGCTGGACGAGCTGCTTGACCGAGCCGAGGATGAGCCAGGCGACCGACTCGGTGTCGAGCGCGCGGATGAAGCCGATGGCGTGGCCGTTGGCGAGCGACATGCTCAGCCAGTCGTGGAGCTGGCGGTAGAAGCCGTCGAGCTTCTCGTCGATGGTCTCGTCGATGCCGACCGCCTCGCGCAGCACGAACTTCGCGAGCGCGGGGTCCTCGCGGAAGGAGGCGAGGATGTTGCGCACGGTGTCGAGGATCTGGTCGCGCACCGCGGGCGCGCCGGGCGAGAGATCGACGCCGACCATGTTCTCGTGGATGCGCTCGAGCAGCAGATCGAGCAGCTCGTGGAAGATGGCGTTCTTCGAGTCGAAGTAGAGGTAGAACGTGCCGCGCGCGATCGACGCCTCCTCGATGATGTCGGCCACGCGGGTCTGGTGATAGCCCTTGTCGCTGAAGACGCGGAGGGCGGCGTCGAGCACGGTGCGGCGGCGGCGCTTGCGCTTCTGCGCGGCCCGCAGGCTCCGCCCGTCCCGGTCCTCGGCCGGGAGATCTTCGGTGGTCGTGACGGTCATCGGCGGCTCGCCCAGTAGTCGTTCACGCGCTTCGCGACCACGCTCTGGGCCTGGTCGGCGAGGGCCGGGATGTCGGCGTCGTCGAGGCCCGCGGAAGGGATGGGCGCGTCGCAGTAGACGGTGACCTCCTGGCCCGGGCGCATGATGAGGCTGCCGGGCCGCATGAGATCGAAGCTCCCCGTGACCGCGACCGGCACGATCGGCACGCCCAGATCGCGCGCGATGTAGAAGATGCCCTTGCGGAAGGGCTGCACGTAGCCGCTGCGGGTCCGGCTGCCCTCGGGGAAGGCGAGGATGGAGCGGCCCTCGTCGATCTCGCGGCGGATCTTCTCGCGCAGATC
Source organism: Sandaracinaceae bacterium (assembly GCA_040218145.1). Lineage (GTDB taxonomy): Bacteria > Myxococcota_A > Polyangia > Polyangiales > Sandaracinaceae > JAVJQK01. The sequence continues at coordinate 49,218 of JAVJQK010000015.1, forward strand.
CTCGGTCTGGTTCTTCGCGCCCTTCTTCACCGGGATGGTGCCGCGCTTGCGCATGAAGGCGCCGTAGAACGGGTACTCGAAGTGACTCTCCAGCTCGAGCCCCTGCTTGAAGTGCGGGGTCGCGTTGTAGAGCATCACGTGGTCGAGGTGGTTGGTGTGGTTCTGGGCGAAGATGTACGGCTGGTCCGGGTCCACGTCCGGGTGCACGACCGCGCGCCACTTGCACCCCGTCAAGGCGATCTGCCCCTTGCAGTAGAGGCGGCCGAGGATGTTCACCTTGTGCGAGGGCACGACGCTGTAGACCGCGCTCATCGCGCCCAGGCTCGGGGCGAACCAGCTCAGGCCCGCGCCCCAGAGTGCGGTCGAGACGAGCTTGTCCTTGAGAGTCGGCTCCCGGAAGGAGATGGCGGGCGCGCGCTCCTCGAGCGGCACCTCGGGAGGTCGCCTCCGCTTCTTCGCCTTGGCTCCCTCGTGTTCCGCGGCGCGGGCGGGCTCGATCGAACGCTGCATCATGCGACCACCTCCAGAGCGCCGGGCAGGATCTCCAGGCGCTCGAGCTTCAGCTTCATCACCTCGCCGTCGACCATCGCGTCCACGGCCTCGTCGAGCGACAGCTCGACCACCTTCGCGCGGCCCTGCTCCACCTCCGGGCGCTGCACGTGCGCGCCGCGGAAGATGCTCGGGAAGCTCCTCACGAAGGACAGGCGCCCCATCTCGCCGATGCGGATGACGTCGAAGGCGCCATCGGTCGCGTCGGCCTCGGGGGCCATCATCATGGTGCCGCCGGTGAAGCGGCTGTTCGAGAACGAGAGGAGCACGCAGGGGCGCGTGTCCTCGGCGCCGCCGTCGACCCGCAGCGAGAAGCGCGGGTGCTTGAGGCGGGCGGCGGTGATCAAGACGGCCGCGATGTAGCCCGCGGCGCCGAGCGGCTTGAAGCGCCGGTTCGTCAGCCCGCCCGCCTCGGCGCTGAAGCCGACGCTGAGCAGGTTGATGAAGTAGAGCTCGCCGTCCGCGTGGGTGGCCTTGACGACGTCGCAGCGCTGCGTGTCGCCCCGCTCGAGCGCGCGGAGCGCGTGCTCCGCCTTCGTGATGCCGAAGTCGCGCAGGAACGAGTTGCCCGTGCCGAGCGGCAGCATGCCGATCGTGGGGCGCTCGTCGCCCGAGAGGGCGTGCGGGAAGACGCCGTTGACGATCTCGAAGCTCGTCCCGTCGCCGCCCACGGCGAGGAACCTCCGTTGCCCGCGCGCCCAGGCCGCGCGGGACAGCTCCGTGGCCTCGCCCGCGCGCGAGGTGTGCTGGACCTCGATCTCCATGCCCGCCGCGCGCAGACGCGCGATCGCGGCCGGGGCGCGCTTGCCGCAGCGCCCGCCGCCGGCGGCCGGGTTGATGAGCGCGAGCCAGCTCACGCGAGCCGCTCCTCGGTCGCGGCGTGATCACGGAGCGCCTCGGCGAGGCGCTGACGCTTGACCTTCATCGAGGCGGTGCGCGGGAACGCCTCGTCGACGAAGAGCACACCGCGGACGCGCTTGTGCTCGGGCAGGCGGCGGTTCTTGGCCACCAGCTGCGCCCGGACCTCGTCCGCGCTCACGGCCTCGACGCCGTTGCCCTTCTTGCGGCGGATGACGGCGACGAGCCGCTCGTCGCCCAGCCGCGCCTGCTCCGGCCAGAGGAAGCCCGACGCGAAGACGGCCAGCTCCTCGACCGGCAGCGCCTCGAACGCGCCCTCGACGTCCTCCGGGTAGACGTTCTTGCCTCCCTCGGTGACGATCATGTTCTTGCTCCGCCCCACGAGGTGCAGGTGGTGCGCGGCGTCCATCCAGCCGAGGTCGCCCGTCCGCAGCCAGCCGTCCTCGGTGATCGTCTCCGCCGTGAGCGCGTCGTCGTCGAGGTAGCCCTGCATGAGCGTGCGGCCGCGGATCCAGACCTCCCCCACGCCGTCGGCGCCGGGTCGATGCACGCGGACCTGCACGCCCTCGACGGGCCGGCCCACCGAGTCGGCGCGGAACGGCGACAGATCGTTGACCGTCGCGACGGTGCAGCACTCGGTCAGGCCGTAGCCGATGACCACGGGCAGGCCGAGGCGATAGAAGAGCTCGGCGCGGGCGCGGTCGACGAACGCGCCGCCACAGAAGAGCACCTCGAGCTCGCCGCCGAAGGCCTCGTGAATGGGCGACAGGAGCGCGCGGCTCAGCGCCGGGTTCGGCTTCTTGGTGGTGAGCATCTCGTTGAGACCGCCCACCACGCTGACCATGCGGCGCGCCCACGAGGGCTGGCCGAGCAGCTTCTCCTCGATGCTGGTCTCGAACGCGGCGAGCACGAGCGGGACGAGCGCCATGTGCGTGATGCCGTAGCTCTGCATGGTCGACTGCAGGAACTCGGGGCGGAGCGAGCGCTGGTGCACGACCGCGGCGCCGCAGCTGAAGGGCCCGACGAAGCCGACCATGAAGTCGATCGCGTGGTTGGTCGGGAGGATCGAGAACGTCCGGTGACCGACCCGCATGGGGAAGAGCGCCATCAGCGCCTTCAGCTGCTCGAGGTAGGCGTCGTGGCTGAGCATGCAGCCCTTGGGGCGGCCGCCCGTGCCGGACGAGTAGACGATGGTCGCCGTGTCGGTGCGCTTGCGCGGCACCTGCGCGGGCGTCTCTCCCTCGGCCGCCAGCGTGTCCCAGTCGGTGTGCCCGAACGCGTACTCGCCCTTCGCCTCGGTCACGAGCGCGGCCCGCACCTCGAGCGCGCCGAAGCGCCGCGCCATGCCGTGCTCGGTGATCAGCGCCGCGGGCCGGCAGTGCGCCATGAGCGCCTCTTGCTCGGCGGCCGACAGCTTGTAGTCGAGCGGGACGAGCACGCCGCCGCGCGCGAAGACGGCGCAGGCGGCGATGAGCCAGCGGCTCTGGTTGCTCATCACGATGGCCACGCGGTCGCCGGCCCCGACGCCGCTCGCCGCGAGGAAGCGCGTGACCCGGTCCACCTCGCGCTTGGTGTCGAGGTAGGTGAGCCGGTGCGACTCCTTCTTGCGGTCGACCTCGATGAGCGCTGTCTCCGTCTTGAAGGTGACGAGCGCGTCCGCCAGCAGCTCGCCGAGCGAGCCGTAGCGCGTGGGGTCGATCATCTCGGGGTGCGGCGTGGCCATGCTCGGTCTCTCAGATGCGGCTCGCGACGACGTCGGCGAGCTCGGCGAAGGTGCGCACGTCCTGCACCTCGTAGTCGGGGATCTCGACGCCGAACTTCTCCTCGAGCGCGCTCAGGAGGCTGAGCGCCTGCATGGAGTCGATGTCGAGGGCGTCGAACATGTCGGCCGCCTCGTCCAGCTCGCTGCGCTCCTTGCGGAAGCGCTCCGCGGCGAGGGTCAGCAGCTCGTTCAGCACTTGGCTCTGGGCGCTCATGATGCGGGGCTCGCTTGGGTTCGGGGGGCGCGCGCGCGCGGCAGGTAGGGCATCGCGTCCTTCGAGTGCACGAAGGCGTCGAGCGCCTCCATCACGGCCGGGGACGTCAGAAGCCGGCAGAACAGAGCCTTCTCCTCGGCGAGGCGCCGCGCGGGGAAGGGCTTGAGGAACGGCTTGGCCGCCGCGACGGTCGCGGCGTCGAACTTCTGGGTCTGCTTGGCGAGCTTGCGCGCCACGTCGAGCGCCTTGCCGGGCGCGACGAGCTGCGCGACCAGCCCGACCTCGTGCGCGCGGGGGGCGCCGAGGCTGCGGCCGCTCAGCAGCAGCTCCCGGACGAGCGCGTTTCCGAGGTCGCGCTCGAGGCGCGGGACGCCGCCGAAGCCCGGCACGAGGCCGAGCCGCAGCTCCGGGAACGCGAAGCGCGCCGTCTTGTCGGCCACGATCACGTCCGCGGTGAGCGCGAGCTCGAAGCCGCCGCCGAAGCACACGCCGTGCACCGCCGCGATGACCGGGATGGGCGCGGTGTCGAAGGTGTCGAAGACGGCGTGGATGCGATCGAGGAAGGCGCGCACGCCCCAGACCTTCGCCGCGCGGAGCGGGTCGAGGCCGTAGTCGCCGCGCAGCGCGCCCTTCAGCGCGGAGGCGCCCGCGCGGGTGGCACGGCGGGGCGAGTCGAAGAGGCGCGACGCGTGGTCACGCAGCGCGCCCATGCCCTCGTCGGCCGAGGAGAGCCCCTGGTGGAGCTCCCACAGGTTGGCGCCCGCGCTGAAGCCCTTGGCGTTCTCGCTGTGGAAGAGCACCGCGCGCGCGCCGTCGGCGCCGTCGCGGATCATCGCCGCCACGCGCTCGAGCTCGGCCAGCATGTCGAGCCCGATCTCGTTGAGCGGGTCCGCGTGCAGCGCGACCTCCAGCACGCCGTCGACGTGCTGCGTGCTCAGGCGGGCGCCCGTCCAGTTCACGCGTACAGCCTCTCGATCGCGTCCGCGTAGTGCGCCTCGATGGCCTTGCGGCGGAGCTTGGAGTTCGCCGTCAACAGACCGTTCTCGATGCTGAACGGCTCCGGGCTGAGGTGGAACGAGCGGATGCGGCGGTAGTGCGGCAGCCCCTCGTTGATCGCGTCGATGGCCTTCGCCGCCTCCTCGCGCGGCGTGTCGCCGGTGAGGATCGCCGTGAGGTAGGGGCGGCCGTGACCGATCACCACCGCCTGGGTCACGCCGGGCACGCCCTCGAGGAGGCGCTGCTCGATCGGCTCGGGCGCGACGTTGTGGCCGCTCTCCGGGACGAGGATGTTCTTGACCCGCCCGACGATGACGAGCCGGCCGTCGGTGTCGATGCGCCCCTGGTCGCCGGTGCGGAACCAGCCGCCCTGGAACGCGTCCTCGGTGGCCTCGTCCTTGCCCCAGTAGCCGCTGAAGATGTTCGGCCCGCGCACGAGCAGCTCGCTGCCGTCGCCGAGCTTCATCTCCACGCCGTCGATCGCGTAGCCCACCTTGCCGGGCGCGGCCGCGCGCGGGCGGTCCATGCTCACGATCGCCGTCGTCTCCGTCAGGCCGTAGACCTGGTAGACGGGGAGGCCGAGCAGCTCGAACCAGGCCTGCGTCTCCTCGGCCAGCGGGGCCGAGCCGCAGATCAGGCAGCTGAGCTCCTCGCCGATCTGCGCCTTGATCTTGGCGAAGATGGTGCGCCGCGCTGCGGCGAGCAAGAGTCGCTGCGGGAGCGTCGCGCGGTCCTTGCGCGCGTCACGCCACGCCTCGATGGCCGCGTCGTAGAGCTTGCGCACCGGCAGCCCCTGGCCGGCGATCTTCTTCTCGACCCCCTCCTTCACGCGCTCGAGCAGGGCCGGCACGTTGAGGAACCACTCGGGCTGGGCCGTCTTCAGCTCCTCCGGGAGGTTACTCAGGTCGGTCGAGACCATCACGCCGTTCTCGCGGTAGAGGTTGCTCCAGAGCACGAAGCGGCTGCCCGCGAAGCAGAACGGCAGGTAGTGAAAGACCCGGTCGCGCCCGCCGGGGCGGCCCATCAGCTCGGTCAGGCGCCGGTCGATCGTGTCGAGCATGAAGCGGACGTTGCCCGCGGTGGTCATCACGCCCTTGGGCTCGCCGCTGGTGCCCGAGGTGTAGATGATCGTGACCACGTCCTCGTCGGCGCGAGGCTTGGGCGCCTCGCTCACCGCGTCGCCCGAGAAGAGCTGGTCGAAGGTGACGGTGGGCGCCTCGGCCCACTCCGCCTTCACGCCCTGCTCGAGCGCCTCGTCCGCGCACACGACCAGCGACGCGCCGGCGTCCTTCATCATCAGGACGAGCTCGTCCTTCGCCTGGCGCGCGTACATCGGCACCACGATGGCGCCCTCGGCGAGCATCGCGATGTCGGCCGCGACCCACTTGGCGGAGTTGGGCGCGAGGAGCACCACGCGGTCGCCCGGCGCGATGTCGTGCGCGCGGAGCGCGCCGCGGGCGTGCGCGATCAGCTCGGCGAGGCGGCCGCCGTGCGTGCGCTCGAGGCGCGCGCCGTGCACCTCGGTGACGAAGGGGCGGCTGGGGTTCTTCTTCAGGTTCGCGAAGAACGTGTCGACGAAGCTCATGGTCGGCTCTCGTTTCGGGTGTGGATCAGGCGCGGTAGCGCTCGACGAGGGCGGCGGCGGTCGGCCCGAGCGGAGGCAGGTGCGCCCACGGGTCGCCGGCCTCGCCGAGGCCCTCGGCGAAGGGGAACTCGGGATGGAAGCGTCGGACGTGGTCGACCAGAATCGCGCCCATGCGGCCCATGCGCTCGAGGTTGTCCACGACGCAGCGGCCGATGCCGTCCTTCACCGCGTCGCGCTCGGCGTCGACCTTCTGCATCGCGGCGAAGAGCTTCTGATCGAGCTCGGGGTCGTCGACCTCGAGCGCGAGCTCCGGCTGGCCGCGGTCGGCCATCAGGTTGCGGATGCGCTCGTCCATCGTCACGCCCACGCTCGGCACGAGCCCGGGCATCGAGCAGACGAGCGCGTGGTAGCGCGACGAGACCACCATCGAGCAGCGACGCAGGATGGCGACCATCTCGTACATCTCGTGCTCGTCGCTGACGAAGAGCGGCAGCGGCGCGGGCAGCATGTCGTTCATGCGCTCGGCCGCGCGTCGATCGAGCTGCTCCATGCCGACCAGGATCGGGAAGCAGTCGTTCTCGCGGCGGTAGTCCTGCAGCGCGCCGGCCAGGCCGCGGAGGTACTGGTCGAACGCGCGGTCCACGTCGGCGCCGTGCTTGTGGAAGTAGACGCTCTTGTAGTGCGCGTCCTCGTAGGTGCCGCTCAGCTCGTTCCAGGCCGCCTTCAGCGGCTCCGGCTTCACCGGCCACCAGAAGGGGTTGATCGGACAGAGCGCGACGACCGGCGCCTCGCCGTCCCAGCCCGCGCGCTTCAGGAGCCGCTCCGCGCGCTCGGCGGGCGCGGCCTCGAACGTCCAGGCGGTGTCGGTCCCGAGCCGCGTCGGCACGCCGAGCCGGTCGAGCACCTGCGTCGACTCCTCGTTCCGCGTGATGACGAGCGAGCCCTGGCAGTGCTTCTCCACGAGGCGCTTGAGCGACTCGTCCATCGCGCCCGCCTCGCCGCCGTAGCCGACCGCGATCTTCTCCTCGGCCTCGGCGAGCCCCAGCGCGCCGACCATCATGGTCGAGAGCGCGTTGGCGAACTTGCTCTTGAACATCGAGCCCTCGCACGCGATCACGCCGTGCTGCTCGCGCACCGTGTCGTAGAGGAACTTGTGGAAGATCTGCGGGATGTGGAGCTGACGGACGGTGCGGAAGTAGCCCTTGGTCAGCGCCGGATCGATGGTGCAGATCGACAGCTCGAGGTGCTCGTCGCCGAAGAGGTGCCGGAACTGGCGCACCATCTCCTCGACCCGCACGTCGGCGCCCGTGTTGCGGGTGCCGACGTAGCCCGCGAGCAGGAGCTTCAAGGGCTCGCCCGGCCGCCACGAGAGCATCGGATCCGCCTCGTGGCGCGTCCGGGCCGCCTCGATGAGGCCGCTCATCCCGAGCTGGACCATGCGGTCCGGGTCGAGGCTGTCCTTGGCGAGGTCGAGGGCGCCCTTGGCGGCCCTCCCGATCAGTCGCATCGCGAAGCTCATTCCGCGGCCTCCGGGAGCTTGGACGGCCGCGCGGGCAGCGGCGCGTAGGGGTACTCGTAGCCGACCGACTTCGACCAGCGGTAGAGGTCGACGCAGTAGTCGGTGAAGCGCGGGGGCGCCTCGCCGAGCTCCGTCACCACGCGGGTGTTGTCGAAGACGACGTCGTTGGTGAAGTAGGGCAAGAAGACCTTGATGAGCGAGGCGTAGAGGCTGACCGCGCCGCGCGGCCCGTTCGCGAGCCCGTTGCTCAGCGAGTCGAAGGCGCCGTAGAGCTTCGGGGCCAGCTTCGGCGTGCGGATGCCGGCCTCGTCGAAGGCGCGCTTGACCTCCCGCACCGTGGGCGCGCTCGTGCCCGCGCTCAGCTGGTAGCAGTCGTGCGCGACGTCGTCCTTCAGGTGCAGCTTGGCGATCGACGGGCCGACGAAGTCCGCGGGCACGAAGTCGAGGCGCGTGTCCGGGTGGCAGGGCACGACGGGGGCGTCGAGCATCCAGTTCAGGATGCGCACCATCTCGAACTGGCTCGTCTGCGGGAAGCGGCTGTCGCCCATCACGGTGGGCGGCCGGAGGATCGTCTTGGGCACGTCGGGGAGCAGCTCCCGCATCATGTGCTCGGCGAACTTCTTCGTGCGCGCGTAGGGGTCGTAGTCGCTCAGCGCCCAGTCGATCGCCTCGTCCTCCTTCACCACCTGATGCTCGCGCTTGCCGGCGACGGCGGTGGTGGAGACGAAGGAGAACCGGCGCAGCCCGCCGCGCTTCTCGGCCAGCTCGCGGGTGAGCTGTACGACGCTCAGGCTGCCGCGCAGGTTCGCGTTGAAGCACGCCTTGGCGCTCTTGCGGTTCAGGCTCGCCGCGATGTGGAGGACGCTGTCGCACTCCTCGGCCAGCCTGGCGCGCGCCTCGCCCGAGATGCCGAGCCCGGGCTCCGAGAGATCGCCCGGCACGAAGACGACGCGATCGAGGAAGGCGTAGAACTGCTCGGCCGTCAGGTGCAGCTGCAGCGCCTTCCAGAGCTTGGCCGTGCCCTCCTCCGCGTCCTTCGCGCGAGTGAGCAGGAAGAGCCGGCCCGCGTCGGGGTGGCGGCGCAGCTCGTCGAGCACGTAGGAGCCGAGGTAGCCGGTGCCGCCCGTGATGAAGATGCCGCTCACTCCGCGCCTCCTAGCTCGGCCGGGATGGAAGGGGCCGACACCGGGAGGGCCGCCGCCGCCGAGGGCGGATCGCCGCCGAGATCGAAGCCCTCGTCGTCCGGCACGTCCTTGCCGCGCAACAGCGGGAGAGACCACTTGTCGAGGCCGGGGATCTCGATGTCCATCCAGTAGTGCCGCCAGTCGAGCGTCTCGAGGTCCCAGCCGAAGGCGCGCCGCTCGTCCTCGTCGAGCCTCGCCGTCCGGGCGCGCACGTGGCTCGTGTCGAAGCGGTAGTCGAAGTCGTGGATGAACGGCTGGTAGACGTGCCACATCTGCTCGATGCTCCGGAGCAGCATCGAGGTCTTGTTGAGCTTGAGGCTCGCGTCGTGCACGCGGGCTTGCCAGGTCTCCCGCAGCTCGTCGTCGATCGACGCGGGCAGCTTCTTCGCGTCGAACTTGCGGAAGGTGTCGCGCAGCCACCGCGTCGCCTTCTGCGCCGCGGGCACCAGCACGCTCCGGTCGGCGCCGTGCTCGAGCGTGGTGGAGTCCATGTGGGTCAAGAGCGCGCGCTCGAGCGGCGAGACCCCGCTCGGCACGTAGCCCTTGCGGACCTTGAGCGCCGTCAGATCCAGCGCGCGGTCGAAGGTGAAGCGGTTCGCGTCGCCGCTCGCGAGCTGATAGACGGCCTCGGCCTCGTCCTCGAGCGCGTCCGCCAGCGCGATGGTCATGCCGCGCGCGACCGTGTCGACCGGCACCACGTCGAAGCAGCTCTCGGCGCGCATCGGCACCTTCCACGCGAAGCCGCTGCACATCCAGACGATGGGGCCGCTCGTGTTGAGCCCCTCGTTCCAGCCCTCGAAGGGGTAGCTGCGCGCGCACTCGACGATGCTCGGGCGCACCAGCGTCAGCGCCACGTCGTCGCGCCGCGCCAGGGCGTGCTCGGCGAGGCCCTTCGAGTAGGTGTAGAGGTTGGGCCAGCCGAGCGACTTGGCGCGGCGGGTGCCCACCTCGACCCGGCCCTTGCGCGCGGCGGGGCGCTTGCGGCCGCCTTCACGCTCGTCGACCGCGTCGCACGCGCTGTCGATCGCGAGCAGCTCCGCGTCCACGTCGAAGCGGGTGCCGTTCGGCGACAGGCCCGGGGTGACCGACTCGGGGATCGGCCCGTCGACCTCGCCGGCCACGAAGCACGTGCTGATGTGCAGGAGGCGCTTGCTCGGGATGCGCGCCGCGACGTCGGCCGCGTGCATGGCGCCGCGCACGTTCACGTCGACGGCCATGCGCGGGTCGGGCGCGAAGTCCGTCAGCCCCGCGCAGTGCACCACCGCGTCGAGGCGCGGCGCGAGCTGCGCGAGCACGTGCGGCGGGATGCCCATCAGGGGATCGGAGGCGTCCCCTTCGATGACCTCGATCTTCTCGCGCACGAGGGCGAGCAGCGCCCGGCCGTGCTTCTCGCGCAGCGGCCGCAGCGCGGGCGATCGCTCGAAGATGCGGCGGACGCGCGCGGCCGCGTCCTCGGTGCGTCGGCCCCGGACCAGCAGCGTGAGCTTGCCGATCTCGGGAAGGTGGTCGAGCAGGAACGTGACCCACACCTTGCCGAGGAAACCGGTGAACCCGGTGACCAGCAGGTGGCGGCCCTTCAGCGTCTCGGAGATTCGCACTTCAGTGACTCCCTTCGACGACCGGCCAGTCCAGGTCGCGCGCCATGCGGCGCAGCTCACGATCGGGGGTGACGGCGCAGGGGAGGGCGACGGCGCCCAGGAGCACCGAGTCGTGGTGCCCGCTCCCGTACGCGCACGCGGCGCGGAGGTCGACGCCCAGCTCGGCCAGGCGCGCGTGGAGCGGTCGGCCGCCGAGCGCGGGGCCGAGCACGGGCGGGCGGAGCTCCCCCGTGGCCCGGCCGTGGCTGTCGAGCTCCATCGTGTTGGCGATGACCGCGTCGAAGCCCAGGTGCGCCGCGACGGGCTTCGCGATCACGTCGAGGTTGTCGCTGAGCAACACGAGGCGCTGGCCCTGATCCCGACAGCGCTCGACCAGCTCCACTCCGACGGAAGAGAGGGCGGGGCGAATGTGCTCGTCGGCGTAGATCTCCCCGAGCACGATCAAGCGGTCCTCGGTCATGCCCTCGAGCATCGACCAGGCCATCTTCGTCGCCCGGCCGGGATCACGCAGCGCGAGCGGCGCGGCGAGGGCGAGGCTCGAGAGCCCCAGCACGCGAGCCCGCACGCGGCGCGCGTTCATCGCCATCCAGGCGGCGGCGGTGAGGGTGGGCCGGGGGCTCAGCGGCCCCTCGAGGCGGAACAACGCGGCGGGGCGCGTCGAGCGGCTCGGGTCGATCGTGATCGCGTCGGTCATGCGTCCCCATGCCCCCCGGGGCCGGAAAGGGAGCCGGGATAGCAGAGGTAGACTGACGTGTCAGTTCTTTTTGGGCGACCAGGTGGTCACGGAACGTGAGGCGCACGGAATCGTTGGGGAATGGTCGAATTGGCCTCCGGGGTGCGGTCTCCCGGCGGTCACCTCCTCGCCTCTTTCGCGCGTTCCGTCACACTCGCGAAAAAGAAAGCGAGCCTCCCCCCCTGCGGCGTGGTACCTCCTTCTCGTCGCGCGGGTGTCCGAGCGGAGCCCTCGATTCCAAACGGGGTCGAGAGCAGCTCGAGCGCTTCAGCCAATCCTGGCGCGCGGTTCCAAGCCCGGTCGAGCGCTGAGTCTGGAGAGTCCAGCCAGCATCAACCGGGGACGGCGACGTGCCGTCACCATGCAAGAGAGAGAACAGAGAAGATCATGTCCAACAAGCTTTTCGTCGGTAGCCTGAGCTGGAACACGGACGACCACGGCCTCGCGGCCGCGTTCGAGCGTTTCGGTGAGATCACGGACGCCAAGGTCATCACGGACCGCGACTCCGGTCGCAGCCGTGGCTTCGGCTTCGTCACGTTTGCCGACTCGAGCGCCGCGCAGAACGCGGTGCAGGAGATGAACGGCGTCGAGCTCGACGGCCGTTCGATCAACGTCGACATCGCGCAGGAGCGCGGTGGCGGTGGTGGTGGCGGCGGTCGTCGCGGTGGCGGCGGCGGCGGCGGCGGTCGCTGGTAGTCCCAGCGAGCGTCTCATCGCTCGAACGAGCCGGTGACCTCTCGAGGTCGCCGGCTCTTTCAATTGGCGCGACAGGGTCACGCGCCGCATCCGACTCCGCGTCCGACTCCGCATCCGCCGCCGCATCCGCCGCCGCATCCGCCGCCGCGTCCGCCGCCGCGTCCGCCGCCGCGTCCGCCGCCGCGTCCACGTCCGCCGCCGCGTCCGACTCCGCGTCCGCCGCCGCACCCGAGTCCGCCGCCGCGTCCGACTCCGCGTCCGACTCCGCGTCCGCCGCCGCACCCGAGTCCGCGCCGCAGTTCGGGGACCCAGGGACGATCCTACCCAAACGCCTTCGGCCTCGTCGCCGCGCTCGGTGGTCTCCCGCACCTCTCCTCGCGTGCGCCCTTTGTGTCTTTGCGTCTTTGCGCGAGCTTTCGAAAGAGGACTCGCGCAAAGACGCGAAGGCGCAAAGAGAGATCGAACGGTCTCCCACTCGGGGATCGGGGACGATCCTACCCATCTCCCCATTCGCAGTTCAGGAGACGAGGAGGTCGTCCTCGGGCGCGCTCTCGCGCGCGGGAGTCGCCTGCCGACCCGCTTCGTGCGGGTCTGGCGCGCGGGGGTCGCCTCCCGACCGGCTCGAGGGGCGTTCCCCGGCCGGGGAGACGCGTGTGAGCGGCTCGAAACCCGATTCCCCGGCGGGGAAGGCCTCCAAAGCGGCTGGCGGACCGTCCCCCCGCTTGGGACGCGCGCTCGAACGCCGATGGGACGCGTCCCGGCCGCGCAGGACGCGCTCCGAGCCGCCGCGCACGCGTCCCCCGCGCGCCAGGGCCGTCTGAAGCCGGTTCGCGCGCGTCTCCCCGGCGGGGAGGCCCTCGAAAGCGGCGTTCGAGGCGGCTCCCGATTCGGGGAACGCCGCGCGCGGGCTCCGAGCGCGTCTCCCGAAACGCGAAGGGCGGCGAGACGCGTCGCGGAGCGCCTTCAGGAGCGCGCGGCGCGCCGGCGCGGCGAGCGGTGGCTTCCTGGACCGGGCGGCCGACCTTGGCGAAGGCGGCGCGCTCGGCGGGGCCTCGGGTGGTGCACGGTGACGCCGTAGCGCTCGAGGTTGCGAGCCAGGAGGGGATCCATGCGGCGCGCCTGCGTGCGGCCGTCGGTGAGGATCGCCTGCGCGCACGTCGGCGCAGCTCAGCGACGGCAGTGCTCGTCGACGATGCCCTCGACCTGGCCGCACGCGAACGTGCAGCCCCTCGGGTCCGGCTCGGCTCCGCACCGGACGCGGCACCGCTGCTCGATCGGGTTGGCGTTGTTCGCGCAGAAGTCCTCGGGCACGGCGGCGACCTGCAGGCAGCGGCGGAACATCATCTGGCCGCCGGCCGCGCACGAGATGTCGCTGCCGCAGGCGCGGACGTCCGCCATCGCCGCCTCGTGGCACTCCGAGAGGGGCCGGCCCGCGAACGCGTCCGCGCGGGTCACGCCCTCGCGCGCGGTCGCCGCCGTCTCCTGGCCCCACTCGAGCACGAGCAGGCCCGTGACGCAGCAGCCCGCGAGGAGCAGCGCCACGGTCGCGCCGCCCACGATGAGAAACACCCTCGTCTTCGAGCCGCCTTCGCTCATCGCGCTCTGCTACCGCCTGCGTCCCCCGGGGTCAACGCACGAGAGGCCGGAGGAGCGCTCGCTCCCCCGGCCTCGCGTCACGTCCTCACGCGGCGATCAGGGCAGGTAGCCGTCCGGGAACGTCCCCACCGAGTACGCGCCCACCGAGCCGGGCAGGGTCGAGTGGCGGACCCACGTCGCGCCGTCGCGCACGATCGACTGGTCCATGCCGCCCTCGCTGCCGTAGCTCGCCATGTCGATCACCGTCGCGCCGTCGCGCAGCGTCAGGGTGTCGCCCGTGTTGTTGAGGCCCAGCCCGCCGCTGGAGGCCACCTGAACCGCCGCGCCCGCGAAGGTGCCCGTCGGCGTACCCCCCGCGAAGACCACGACCGCGCCCAGCGAGGGCACCCAGGTGCCGGCCGGGAACGTGTGACGCACGCCCGTCGCGTCGCTGAGCGTGAGGCCGCCGATGTCGATGGCCACCGCGGTGACGTTGATCAGCTCCACGAACTCGTCCTGCGTGGTGCTGGCCGTTCCGTCGCCGTTCGGATCCGCGCCCGACGCCGGGTCCGCGAGGACCTCCGCGATGAGGATGTCCCCCGCCCCGGGTCGGAACGTCGCGCCCGCATAGAAGCTCTGATAGATGTCGAAGCTCCCGAGCCGGTTGTCGTGCCAGACGATGTGACTGCCGGAGCTCGACACGCCCACCTGGGTCGCGGTCGACGAGGTGATGGTGAGCGGCGCCGCGCCGAGGAAGGCCGCCGCCACGTTCCAGTCGCCCGCGGTGTGGTCGTCGAAGACGACGATCTGGCTGTCCACCCCGCGCACGATCTCCGCGCCCGAGCCGGTGGCGAGCGGGTTCTCACCCGGCCAGGTGTTCAAGCCCGTCACGGCGGAGAAGGGCGCGTAGTAGGCGTGCCAGTCGCTCGTGAGCGTGGCCGTGCCCGTGACCGCGCGGCCGTCCGTCCAGGCCCCCATCACGAAGTCGATGGCGGGCGCGGCCTGTCCCGCGCCGGCCGTCGAGCCCGGGGTCTGCACCACGGGCGCGCCCCAGGCTCCCGCCGTCGCGTCGTACGCCACGAGCGTCGCCACGAGGTCCCCGGTCGCGTTCCCGACGTACATGATCTGCCCGCCGCGGATGGCGGGCGAGAACTCGTCGCTGCCCGGCGCGCCCAGGTTGGTCGTCGTCCCCGTCGTCAGGTCGTGCACCATCACGTCCCACTGGGTCCCCCCGGTGAGCTGATCCCAGACGACGAAGTTGGCCGCGATGTCGACCTGGCCGGTCTCGACCGTCGACAGCACCGTCTCGGTGGAGGTCGACAGCTCGTAGAGCACCGCCCGGGCCGCCGCGCCGGTCCCGCGCACGAAGACCAGGCGATCGCCCGAGATGCGCACGCCGAGCTCGTCCTCGGGGGTCGTCGTGATCTGCCGCGGGGCGCCGCGGTCGAGGTTCTCGAAGACGATCTCCCAGTTCCCGCCGCGCATGACGGAGTACGCCAGGTTGCGATGGTAGAGGTCGGGCACGACGGCGTCCTCGGTGCCCGAGACGAGCGGACCGGAGGCGCAGGTGTCGTCGATGGTGCCGTTGCAGTCGTTGTCGAGCCCGTCGCACTGGGTCTCGTCCATCGAGCCGTCTTCCGTCATGACGTAGCGCGGCCCGTAGCTGGCGGTCCCGGCGCAGGCGAGCCAGCCCATGGCGCCGCCACAGGTCTGGGTCGCGCCGGCGCAGACGCCGTCCGAGAGGGCGCAGCTCGGCGCGGTGAGGCCGTCGTCCGAGACCCCGTTGCAGTCGTCGTCGAGCCCGTTGCAGAGCTCGGCCGTCGGGCCGACGCCGCCGGTGCACGCGCCCCACTCCCCGCTCGCGCAGGTCTGGGTGCCGCGCTCGCACGCGCCGGTCGAGATGCCGCACGCCTGCGTGGTGCCGTCGACGCAGGTGCAGCCCTCGTCGGTGGTTCCGTCGCAGTCGTTGTCCCGGCCGTCGCAGCTCGTCTCGGTCGCCTGGTAGCTCGCGCCGTAGCTCGCCGCGGTGCACGCCATGAAGCCGCCCGCGCCGCCGCAGGTCTGCATCGCGCCCGCGCAGACGCCGTCGGTCAGCGCGCACGCCGGGGCCATCACGGCCTCGTCGGTGAGCCCGTCGCAGTCCTGGTCGGTGCCGTCGCAGGTCTCGCTCGACGGGGCCACCTCGCCCGCGCACGCGCCCCACGCGCCCGCGATGCAGGTCTGACGTCCCGCCGTGCACGCGCCCACGTCCGTGCCGCAGGGCTGGGTGGAGCCGTCCGTGCAGTCGCAGCCCGGGTCGACGACGCCGTCGCAGTCGTTGTCGAGCCCGTCGCAGAGCGTCTCGCTCGCCTCGTAGTCGCCGCCGTAGCTCGCGGTGCCGGAGCAGGCGATCCACCCGGAGGCTCCGCCGCAGCTGCGCCGGCTCCCCGCGCACACGCCGAGCTGCAGGGGGCAGTCGGGCGGCGTCAGATCGGTCGGCTCGTCTTCGGCGCCGTCGCAGTCGTTGTCCTGGCCGTCGCAGACCTCGCCCATCGGGGCGACCTCGCCCGCGCAGGCGCCCCACGCCGAATCGACGCAGGTCTGGGTCCCGGCCATGCACGCGCCCACGTCGGAGCCGCAGGGCTGGGTCTCGCCGTCGACGCAGGTGCAGCCCTCGTCTGTGGTTCCGTCGCAGTCGTTGTCGAGCCCGTCGCAGGCGGCCTCGTCCATCTCGAAGTCGGCGCCGTAGTCGGTCGCCTCACACTCGAGGAAGCCCTCCGGGCCGCAGCGCGCGGTCGCGCCGGCGCAGACGCCCTCGGTCAGCGCGCAGCTGGGGGCGCCGATCTCCTCGTCGGTGGCCCCGTCGCAGTCGTCGTCGGCGCCGTTGCAGACCTCGACCGCGGCCGGGCTGATGGCGGCGCTCGAGTCGTCGCAGTCGGGGCCGAGCATGCAGCCCTCGCCGTAGCCGTCCTCGTCGTCGTCGACGCAGGCGCCCGCGTCCACCCCGGTGTCGGGCGTCACGCCCGCGTCGGTGCCGGAGTCCGGGGGCCGGCTCTCCGCGTCGCAGGCCGCGAGGCCGAGCACGAGCAAGCAAATAGACAGTCTTCTCATCGGTCGAGGTTCCCTTCCGCGCAATCTACGTCGAGCGCGCTCCAGCATTCCCAATCCATCCCGAGCCAGCGAGGCCATCCAATCACACGGAAAAGATCGTATGCTTCGACCGCATGGCAGACGGCGAGTCAGCGGGCGAGCCGATCTCGTACAGTCAGCTGGAGGTGGTCTCCGAGGCGCACGAGAGCTCGCAAGCGGGCGATCGCGCGGCGATCCGAGTGCTCGAGGCGCAGCTGGAGGTCGTCCGCACCGACGAGGATCGGGCCCAGCTCTCGCTCGAGCTCGGGTTGCTGCACCTCGAGGCCGGGGATCTGGAGTCGGCCTCGGCGCGCCTCGCTGTCGCGGGGCCCAGCGCGGCGGCGCAGCGACTGCGGACCGAGCTCGCCCTCCGCGCCGGGCGGACCGAGGCCATCGCGGAGGCGCTCGCGCGCGAGCTGGAGCTGGCGGAGGGAAACGCCGCCCGGGCGTCGCTGAGGGTGGCGCAGGGGCGTCTGGAGACGAACCCCGAGCTCGCCCTCGAGGCCTTCGCCGAGGCGGCGGCGCTGGAGTCCGGGGTCGAGGCGTGCCTGGCCGCCGAGCGCCTCCTGGTGGGCGCGCATCGCTTCAGCGAGGCCGCCGACGTGGCCCGCGTCGCGGCCGAGCGCCTCCAGCAACCCTCCATCAAGGGCGAGTGGCTGGCCCGCGCCGCCCGCTACGCCCTGCGCGCGGACGAGCCCGAGGCCGCGCAGCGCTTGCTCCGGAGGGCCTCGGAGCTGTCGCCCTCCGGGGCCTCCATCGCGCTCGGATGGGAGCTGCTCGCGGCCCGGAGCGGCGACGCGGCGCGGTGGATCGAGCTTCGCTCCTTCGGGCTCGAGACGGCTCCAGACCTGGCGGCCGCCATCGACGCGGGGATCCTCGCCCGCTATCGCCTGCAAGACCTCGAGATGGCGCGCGGCTTCTTCGAGCACGCCTGGGCCGGGAGCGAGGGCGAGGTGCGGCGGTTCCTCGCCGCCGAGCTGATGACGCTCGTCGATCCGATCGACAACCTCGGGCGGTGGCTCGAGGTCACCCAGGAGCGACGCCGCCTCACGACCGATCCCGTGCGCCGCGCGCAGCTCGACTACGAGCTGGCCCGAGCCCACCTCGACCTCGCCGACGACCGGGACTCCGCGCGTGCGTGCGCGCTCGCCTGCCTCGAGGCGGCGCCCCAGCACGGACCGGCCCTCGAGCTGCTGTCCCGCGTGGACGGGAGCGCCGGGCCCGAGCTCGCCGAGGCGTTCCGACGGGAGGCCGCGACCTACACCGATCCCGCGGCGCGCGCCGACGCCTGGTGCCGCGTGGCGGAGGCGGACGCCGGGGCCGCCGTCGAGGTGCTGGGCCAGGCCGAGGCCGAGCTGCCCGGCGACCTCGGTCTCCTCGCGGGCCTCGAACAGACGGCGGAGCCCTACGCCCCCGCGTTGACCGGGGCGCGCGAGCGCGCGCTGCCGCACCTCACGCACCCCGCGTCACGACAGCGCGCGTTGCTGTTCCTTGCGGACGCCCTCGCGGAGCGAGGCGAGGCGGACGCGGCGCGGGAGCTGCTGATGCAGGCCGCCGAGAGCGAGGGCCTGATCGCGCTCGCGCTCGACGCGAAGCGCCAGCTCGAGGGGCTGCTCCCCGCCACCGAGCGCATCGCGATCCTGAAGGAGCTCCTCGAGGCGGATCCCTGGGACGCGCTGCATCGGTGGACGGGGCTCGCCGCGACGCTCCTCGAGCAGGGCGACCCCGACGAGCTCGCGCCGGCCGTCGCGGCGGTGCTGGACGTGGCGCCCGAGCGGCACCCCTTCCGGCTCGTGATGCGGCGCCTGCTCGTGCTGGTCGAGCGCCCCGATGAGCTGCGCGGCCTGTACGACGCCTCGGCGCGACGCGGCGCGGGGGTCGCGCGCGCGCGCTGGCTGGAGCGCGCCGCCGACGTCAGCCTGCACGAGCTCGACCAGCCCGCCGAAGCGCTCGAGCGACTCTCCCTCGCCCGGGAGAGCTGGCCGGGCTCGCCCTTCGCCGCCCTCGCCGCGCACGACATCCTCGCGCGGGAGGGCGATGCCCGCGCGCGCCTCGCGCTGCCGTGGGACGAGCAGGATCCGGTCGCGACGCTGCGCCGCGGGGCGCTCTTCGAGGCGGTGGGAGACGACGGCCGGGCGATCGAGGCCTACCGCGCGGCCGAGGCGGCGGGGCTGACCGTCGCCGCGCAGCCGCTCGAGCGGCTCCTGGCGTCCCAGGGCGAGTGGCAGGCGCTCGTCCTTCGCGCCGAGGAGAGCGACCGGGCGGCGGCGCGGCTGCGCGCCGTGGTGCTGGCGAGCGAATGGCTGGGTGACCCGGCGCTCACGTCACGGCACCTCGGAGACGCGGACGGCGCCCTCGAGCTGTCGTTGCTCCATCACCGGGAGTCGGCGGACACCGACCCGGACCGGCCGGGGATCCTCGCGCGCGCGCGCGCCGTCTGCGATGACCCGGTCTTCGACCGCGCGCTCGGCCGCGAGGACGCGTTCCTGCGCGGCGCGTCGGGCGAGGGCACCTCCGCGTGGCGAGCGATCGCCGAGGGCGACCCGGACGACGTGCTCGCGGTGGTGCACACGACGCTCTCGCTCTCGCGCGCGGACCGGACGAAGGAGCTCGTGGACTGGATGCAGGGGGCGCCGGCCCCTCCCGACGACAGCTCCCTCGCGATGCTGAGATCGCTCCGCCTGGCGCGCTGGACCGAGTCGCTGGGCTCCTTGCGCGCCGCCGCCGACGCGAGCCACGCGCTGACCGCGCGCCCCCCGCGTCCCTTCCTGGCCTATCTCCAGGCCCCGCGGCTGCACCGCCTGCTCGACGACGCGGCGGGCTACGAGCGCTCCCTCGGGGAGCTCGCGCGGCGCCTCGCCCGTGGCCCGGCCAGCGCGCGCGCGTGGCTCAGCCTCGCGGAGGTGGTGCGGGATCGCGGAGACCACGCGTCCGCGCTCGAGACGCTGGTGCGGGCGCACCGCGCGGCGCCCACCTACTACCCCTCGCTGCAGGCGATCGCCGCGGCGAGCGCCGATCACCCGGGCCCGCTGATCGACGCCTTGATGCGCGTCCAGGAGGCCGAGACGCGGCCCGCCCAGCGGGTCGCCGCGGGCGTCTATCTCGGCAAGCTGCTCGTCGAGTGTGAGCGGCTCGAGCTCGCGCGCGAGGTGCTCGAGCGGGTGGTGGCGACCGACCCGAGCTCGCGCGCGGGGCAGCTCTGGCTGGCCGAGGTGTACGAGCGGCTCGAAGAGCCCGAGGGGGTCTTCGACGCGCTCGAGTCGGTCGTGGACCACGCGGAGCTGGAGGAGACGACCCGCCTGCGCGCCCTCGTCCGACAGATCGACATCGCGCTCGAGCTCGACGCCCCCGCTCGCGCAACTCGCGCCGCGATGAAGCTCGCGCGCATCGACGAAGCGCACCCGAAGGTGCTCGAGGCCACGCTCGCGGTCGCTCGCTCCGAGGACGACCCGCGCCGCATGGCCGACGTGCTCGAGAGGCTCTCCACGAGCGGGCGCGTCAGCGAAGGCGAGCGCGTGGGGCACCTGTTCGAGCTGGCGACGATCCAGGGTGAGAAGCTCGGTGACGTCTCGGCCGCCATCCGCGCGCTCGGCGACATCCGCTCCAACGAGGCCACCGAAGAGACGGTGAAGCGCCTCCTGACGCTCGGCGAGGGCAGCGGGCGCTGGGATCTGGCGAGCCAGGCGCTCGAGTCCGCGCTCGACGGCGCGGCCGAGCTCGACGACGCGTGGGAGCTGACGATCCGGCGGCGGCTCGTGGCCATCTTCGAGGGCCCCCTCGAGGACGGCGTCGCCGTCGCGCGCCAGCTGCGTCGAATCGTCGCGCTCGAGCCGACGGATCTGACCGCGCTGCGCAAGCTCGCGGAGGCCTCCGGGGATCCAGTGGAGCACGTCGCGTTGCGCCGGCTCCTGTTCGCGGCGGAGCCCGAGCCGGAGACGCTCGACGCGCTCCGCGAGGACTTCGCGGCCGCGGAGGACGAAGACGCGGTCTTCCTGGCCGAGGCGGTGGCGGTCGGCATGGACTGGGCGTCCGAAGAGGCGCGCTACTTCTACCGGCAGCGTCGCGCGTTCTTGCCGACCCCGAACCCGGAGCACGCGCTGACGGACGTGCAGCTCGAGGCCCTCCTCGATCTGCCGAGCGGGCCGGTGCGCGCGCTGCTCACGGCCCTCGAGCCGGTGCTGCACGAGGTCTTCCCGCCGGACTTCACGGCCTACGGCGTCCGCCTGGAGGAGCCGCCCTCCGAGCTCCCGGACGGGGCGGTGGCCGAGACGGCGATGCTCTTCGGCTGCGCGCCGCCCGCCGTTCACGAGGTCGGCGCGCAGCTCGGCCCCGCCGTGGAGCACCACGCCAAGGGGCCGCTGCTCCTGCTGCCGCGCACGCTGATCGACGCGCCCCAGCGGCAGCAACGCTTCGCCCTCGGCTGCCTCTTCTATCGACTGTCGACCCACACCACCTGGAGCGATCCCTGTCGCCTCGAGCCGCTGCGGCCCAGCTTCCTGCGCTATCTCCTCCTGGGGTTGCAGCGCGAGCTGAGGGGAGAGGACGCGCCCACGGGCAAGGCGATCCTCGACGACGTGCAGGCGCGCCTTCGCGCCGCGATGAACGACGAGGTCCGGGCGCGCGCCGGCGCCGCGTCGGGGTGGGAAGAGCTCGACCCGGAGCGCGTCGAGCCCCACGTCCTGCTCCGCGCGACCGCCCTCGCGGCGGGCAAGGCGGGCATGATCGCCGCGCAGGATCCCGCCGCCGCGCTCGAAGCGCTCGGCCGCTGGCCGCAGCTCTTGCACGTGGACGGGAAGGGCCGCGGCCTGCACGACGCCGTCGTGGGCTACGCGATCTCGGAGGCGCACGCCTCGCTCCGGGAGACGCTGGGGCTGGGGTTGATCCGATGACCAAGACGCGCGTCGAGATCCGCTGCCCCAAGTGCTTTCGCCAGTACTCGTTGCAGCTCGATCTGGAGAAGCTGAAGCGGCTGCGGAGACGCGCGCAGTGTGGACGGTGCGGTGAGAGCTTCGACGTCGGGGAGCGCCTCGCGGCCGAGCGCGCGGGCGGGGAGCAGCGGCGCGGGTCCCGTCGGCCCACCCGCCGCCCGCCGCCCACCGAGCCGGAGCCCGCCCAGCCGCGCCGCACCTCCGCGGCGGAGTGGCGCCCCGCGCCGACGCCCATTCAGCGGCGCTCGAGCAGCGGCGCGCTCGGCAGCGACGACATCAGCACGGCCCCGCCTCCCGGCCCGAGCGAACGGATGGGGCTCTCCGAGCCGCCGATGGAGCTGACCGACGACGACCTCCTCGAGGTCCCGGCCGCCGCGCCTCCGCCGCCTCCCGTCGAAGCGCTCCCCTCGTGGGGCGAGCTCGCGCCGGTCGACCTCTCCATCTTGACCGAAGAGGAGGAGCCCCCGGAGGCGCGGGCCCTGTTGACGCTGATCGGGGATCGGCCCTAGGACTACTTGGTCACATTTACGACGGCCCTCGCTCGTTCAGCGGCTCCGGGCGCGTCGCTCCTCTTCGAAGGGGCTGAAAGCCCCTCCTTCATCGTCGCGGCGCGCCCGAAACCACTGTCCGTCGCGATCATCCGCCG